>SBAV01000243.1 GCA_005239965.1 Methylobacter tundripaludum | reverse complement strand
TGTCTGTACCCTGGCCAAGGCATTGGGCAACGGCGTACCGATAGGCGCTTGTCTGGCGCGAGGCAAAGCTGCCGGCATATTAACAGCCGGTTCACACGGTTCAACTTTTGGCGGCAATCCTTTAGCCTGTAGCGCGGCCTTAGCGGTACTGGAAACCATGGACAATGACAATTTAATCGCCTTGGCTACGCAAAAAGGCAACGTCATTTGTACCGGATTAAGTGACGCGTTGCAAAACAATACACACGTCGTTGATGTACGTCATAAAGGCTTGATGATAGGCATCGAACTCGACCGGCCCTGTGCTGAACTGGTTAACATGGCGCTACAGCAACGTTTGCTGATTAATGTCACTAATGAAAAAACGATTCGGTTATTGCCGCCACTGATTATTGACACTCAACAGATCGATCAACTCATAGGGACGTTATTGATGATTATTACAGAATACACAACGCACTAAAGTATGAGCATCAAGCCTAGACACTTCATCAGCCTGCTTGATCTAACAAGTGACGAATTCCGGTTTTTAATCCAAAGAGCCATACACTTAAAAAATAACCGTGACCCTGATTATCAGCCGTTAAAGGGGCGGGTTCTGGCGATGATTTTTGAAAAATCATCCACGCGCACGCGTATTTCCTTCGAAGCCGGCATGAGCCATTTTGGCGGCAGCGCCTTGTTCTTATCGCCCAGAGATACGCAATTGGGACGCGGTGAGCCACTGCAAGACAGTGCGCGGGTAATATCCAGCATGGTCGACTGCATCATGTTAAGAACCAACAGTCATGCTACCGTTACCACATTTGCCCAGCATTCAAGTGTGCCAGTGATAAATGGTCTAACCGACGTTCAGCATCCGTGCCAACTGCTTGCCGATATGCAGACCTATTTTGAACACCGTGGCGACATCAAAAATAAAAAGGTGACATGGGTTGGTGATGGTAATAATATGTGCCATTCTTATATACATGCGGCAATGTTGCTCGATTTTCAGCTGAATATCGCCTGTCCTGCTGGTTACGAGCCTTCGCAAGAGTTTGTTGATGCGGCGTGTGGTCACATTGCCTTTTTTGACACAGTCTTAGGGGCTGCTAAAGATAGCGATTTGATTGTCACCGATGTCTGGGCCAGTATGGGACAAGAAGATGAACAAAGACAGCGCGAGCTGGCCTTTGAAAACTATCAGGTAAATGCTGAAATTATGAGTGCCGCCAATAAGAATGCTCTCTTTATGCATTGTTTGCCGGCGCATCGTGGTGAAGAAGTGAGCGCCGACGTTATAGACGGGGTGCAAAGCGTTATTTTTGATGAGGCTGAAAATCGTTTGCATGCACAAAAAGCACTCCTGGAGTTTCTTTTGTGCAATCAATAGCATATAGCCAGCCCACTAATAGACAATTAATATCAAAGTGATTCCAGTGAAAAGAATATTCAGCGTAATTTTCATCTTAATACTGATTTGTGGCACAGTTCAAGCTAGAACGCATCACCGTGGTCATAGCAAACATAAAACCTCCGACGTTGAACAGACGCAGCCGACCGAACCCGGCGCAGCTGAAGGAACAAAAGATCCCAATGCCCCTGTAACACCCTTGGAGATTTCTTTAACAAAAGATAAAGAGCAACTAAATCGGGAGCTTAGCGACCTGAAAAAAACTGCCGCCAATGCCGTGCAAATCAAGGACGAGCGCGATGACTTGAAAGTGCGCGTTGTCAATGTAGAACGCGATCTTCAACAACTCAAGCGGGAAAACCAAACGCTCAAAGACAGCGCCAATCAGGACTGGTTTTTGTACGGTGGCGGGCTGGCGCTGGCCGGTGTGCTGCTAGGCTTCATTATCCCTAAAATAAGTTGGGGACGCAGAAATACCTGGGGTTCGTTCTAATCCCCACATCACTGATCTTTTTGATCCTCTCCTAATCGTTAAACCATCATTCCTCAGGAATCAAAATCATGAGTCACACTGGTGATAAAGACCCCCGCGCCTATTCTTCTTTGGTTGTTGATGGCATGGAGCGTGCGCCCAGTCGCGCCATGCTGCATGCTGTGGGTTTTAGCAACGAAGATTTTAAAAAGCCGCAAATAGGTATCGCCTCGACCTGGAGCATGGTTACGCCCTGTAACATGCACATCAATAAGTTGGCGGATGCCGCCGCTGTAGGGGTTAATGGCAGTAACGGCAAGGCAGTTATCTTCAATACCATTACCATAAGCGATGGCATTTCCATGGGTACCGAAGGCATGAAATACTCGCTGGTGTCCCGTGAAGTTATTGCCGATTCCATTGAGACAGTTGTCGGTTGTCAAGGCTTTGATGGCATCGTGGCCATTGGCGGCTGTGATAAAAACATGCCGGGCTGTATGATGGCCATTTCACGCTTGAATCGTCCGAGCGTGTTTGTTTATGGCGGCACCATTATGCCAGGTTGCCATAAAGACAAAAAACTGGATGTGGTTTCGGTTTTTGAAGCGGTTGGCGCGAGGGCCAACAATAAAATTGATGATGCGGAACTGGCTACGATTGAAGCCAAGGCGATTCCGGGAGCCGGTTCTTGCGGTGGCATGTACACTGCCAACACGATGGCTTCTGCCATTGAAGCTTTGGGCATGAGCTTGCCGAACAGTTCCGCGCAAGCCGCCATTTCAGAGGATAAGCGCCTGGACTGTGAACGTGCTGGCGCTGCAGTATTGGAATTGCTAAAAAAAGGCATCAAACCCAGCGACATCATGACCAAGGCGGCATTTGAAAATGCCATTACCGTGGTGATTGCTTTGGGTGGTTCAACCAATGCCGTGCTGCATTTGCTGGCGATGGCCAATGCCGCGCATGTTGACCTTACTTTGGATGATTTCACCCGCATTGGCAAACATGTTCCCTTGGTTGCAGATTTGAAACCCAGCGGTAAATACCAAATGGCGGAATTGATCGAAATCGGTGGCATTCAACCGTTGATGAAGGTACTGTTGGATAAAGGCTTGCTGCACGGTAATTGTTTGACCGTAACCGGCAAAACCCTGGCAGAAAATCTGGCTGACGTAAATCCTTATCCTGACGGCCAGGATATGATCCGCTCTTTGGACAACCCCATTAAAAAAGACAGCCATTTGGTCGTGTTATACGGTAATCTGGCTTCTGAAGGCGCGGTTGCTAAAATTACCGGTAAAGAAGGCCTGGCATTTACTGGCACAGCCAAAGTATTCGATGCTGAAGAACAAGCGCTGCAAAGTATATTAAACGGTGATATTGTTAAGGGCGATGTCATTGTTATCCGCTACGAAGGGCCAAGAGGTGGTCCCGGTATGCGGGAAATGCTTTCCCCTACTTCTGCGATTATGGGAAAAGGCTTAGGTAAAGATGTTGCCTTGATTACTGATGGGCGTTTTTCTGGAGGTACGCATGGCTTTGTTGTTGGCCATATTACGCCTGAAGCCTATGTGGGCGGCGCGTTAGCAATTGTTGAAAACGGCGATACCATCACGATTGATGCCGAACACAACCAATTAACGCTGCATCTTGATGACCAAGAAATAGCTGCCAGACTGGCTCAGTGGCAGCAGCCTGCACCGCGATATGTCCGTGGTGTATTGGCGAAATATGCTAAGTTGGTAAGTTCAGCTTCATTAGGTGCTGTAACAGATAATTAAAATTGGGTGTAGAGACGCAAAATATTGCGCCTCTACGCGTAAAGTTACCGACAGGAAATTATGACTACGTCAAACTTTACCGAAACCGAATGGAACCTTCGAATCGATCTTGCCGCCGCCTTCCATCTTGCGGTAGCCAATAATCTCCACGAGGCGATAGCCAACCATTTTTCTGCCGTATTGCCGGATGGCCAGCATTTTTTGGTCAACCCGTTCGGCCTGCATTTCTCGGAAATTACCGCTTCCAACCTGATAGTCTGCGACTTCAACGGCAAAGTGGTTCGGGGAGACGGCGAACCTTCGGCATCAGCCCACCACATCCACGCGCCAATTCATCGGCTTATCTCCCGTGCCCGAGTCCTCCTGCACACCCACCAACCTTACGCGACGGCGTTGACTATGCTTGCCGATGGTCGCCTCGAATGGGCATTGCATACAACTTGCCGCTTCTATGGCCGAGTCACTTACGATACCGATTACGACGGTGTAGCGTTGTCAGACACAGTGGGCGAACGAATGGCGAAAATTCTCGGCGATGCCGATGTGCTGTTCCTGGGCAATCACGGCGTAATGACCGCTGCGCCGACAGTGGCCCAAGCCTTCGATGACCTCTATTTCCTCGAACGGGCGGCACAGACTCAACTTCTCGCCATGAGTACCGGTAGGCCTCTGGCTGTGCTAGCCCCTGAACTCATCGAGCAAGTTGCAGCGCAAACCCGCTATGAACGTTTTGAACTGGGCTATATCGAACGCCATTTTGCAGCCCAAAAGCGGTTGTTGGATTGCTCTGGCGGGTTGTATCGCCATTGATTGAGAAAATCTATCGGCTGCTAAAACGGCGTAGAATATTCAATGAACTTCAACTGAAGGTGATTTATGAACGTACAAACCATTACCGAACAAGCGTTAAAACTTGATCCCGCTTTAAGGGCTTACGTCGCGGAAGTTTTGCTGGAAAGCTTGGATTATGAGGAGGATTTCATTGTTTCAGAAGCATGGCAGCAAGAAATACAAAAACGTTGCCAAGAAATAGATACCGATCCTTCAATATTAATTGACGGCGAGTGCCTTATGACAGAACTAAGACAACGGTATTTATGAGGTTTTCCCTACATCCTTTAGCACAAGAGGAATTGGAACAGGCTATTTTGTTCTATCAAAAACAACAAGCTGGGTTAGAAAAGCGTTTTATAGAAGCTGTTGATGATGCAATAAACAGAGTTTGCCGCAACCCTTTGCTGTACCGAAAAATTGATAATAAGACTAGTTCTACTTTGTTAAATCCAAGTATCGCATAAGTAGTTGATTTAATTCATACTATAAATATTTTTTTAATCTAGTATATCTCAATAGTGCATTT
>SBAV01000182.1 GCA_005239965.1 Methylobacter tundripaludum | reverse complement strand
GTTTTTCAATGAAAATCCCGCTAAAGAAGCGACAGTGACAGAATTTCAGGATTTCAATGTCACCGCTTCTGACAATACGGACATCGCAACGATCAAGTTCAGTGTCAACAACCAACCTGTTGATGTTGCTCTGGATCGTCTACGCAGCAACCGTATTTTAATCAAGGGGCACTTGGGTGAAAACATGACGCAACCCGGTACGATTTTGCTGAAAGTCGCCGCAGAAAGCAACGATGGCTGTAATGCCTTACATGCTTGGCGCGTGTATATAAAATAATGGCAGAAGCCCGAATGTAGTTTACGGACTCAGGAATGGAGTCCTCCTTCGGGGCAGGGCAATAGCTTGTCTATTCTTGTCGCGTACGTAGAGAATAAAAATATGACTGCAATTAGCAAGCGTTTTCTCATCGTGATGGGTTGTATCGTAGTAGCCATTGCTGGCGGTTTCTTGATTGAAATGTTCCTCAGCTTTCAATCCGGTGGACAGTTCGGTCATACTCAAAGAGGGCATGTGGTTGGGTGGATCGGGCTTGCTGTCATGCTGACAGTCTTTGTGTATTCCATAAAAAAACGCTATGGCCGCAAAGCAGGGTGGCCGAAAGGTTGGTTCCGAGTTCATCAGGTAGCCGGTATTGTGGGCCCCTTGTTGATTCTGATCCACGCCGGACTGCACTTTCATGCCCTGGTTCCTATGCTCGCCTTGTTGGCCATGGGCGTTGTCGTGGTAAGCGGTGTGGTCGGCGTGGCAGTGCATCGAAAAGCGCTGAGCTTGTTGAATACCACCCGCAAGCAACTTCTCCGCCAAGGGCTTGCCCGTGAAGATATTGAGGATCAATTGTATGATTTGGCATCGGGCGAGGAAACCTTCAGGATTTGGCAGATGATCCATGCGCCCATGGTGATGCTGTTTTTGGCGCTGGTGATAACCCATATCCTTGGTGCCCTGTATTTTGGTGGGGTGTAAATGCGGTTTTTTCCTCTCCCAGGCGGCACTGTCCCATTTGTTATATTCGCTATCACCTTACTGCTAGTATGGGTGGTTTGGGGAACATTTAACCATCCTGAAACATTTTGGGCGCCTGGCGATTTGAGCCGGTTCCATTCAGACATTGTGGCTTGCAACGACTGCCATCAGCCTTTTCGAGGGGCTAGAGCAAAAAAATGTATCGTTTGCCATGATGAAAAGCACTTTACCGTTCGATCAAAAACTACGGTAGCTGAATTTCATCAACAGTCGATCCGCGAGGAAAAATCATGTACGGAGTGCCACACTGAACATCGCGGCGCGTTAGCGCAAATTACCGTTGGCACGATGGTAAATCCGCATGGAGAATTCGTGTTTCGGGCCACCGGCACCCATTCGTGCACAGCTTGTCATGATTTCAGTGGCAGTTTTGAATCGCATCCGCCTTTATTCGATAATGCTATCGTCAGGCATCTTATGGAGGAAGGTGAGGGTGCCCATCAACCAGGCAAGATGGCGCATTGTTTAACGTGTCATTCAGGAGGCCGCATGGAAATCGAAGAAGAGGAAGATTGATGGCATCATAAGGATGCCAGGCCATTCTTTAACCTTGCGTAGAACTATTGATATGGGCGTAATAACGTATCAAATCAGCCGGCGTATCCACATCCCACTGTTCTTTAATTTCAACATGCTGAAAATTAACCTGTTTGATACGGGCGCGGGTTTGTGCAAGTACCTGCGATGTTCCCCAGGATATACCCTGAAACAGTTCAGGGTGAAGTTTATTAAGACCTATCAGTACATAACCACAGTCTTCTGCTGGCGCTAAAACAATCTCATTGCCCTGTGTTAAGGCGGTTAATGCGGCCACCAAATCTGATTCGGTTAAGGATGGGCAATCGCAGCCAATAATCAGGGCATGGTTATAAGTAGCCAATGCTGAGCAAAAGGCGTGATGCATCCGCTCGCCCAAATTATTTCCCAGCTGTTGCCTAAGGGTAAGGCCATACATTGTTGTGGCAGAGGAAAAAAAAGGATGTTCAGTTGATGGACTGCACCAAAGCTGCACAGGGCAAAGGTGGCTTTGTGTGGCTAATTGTAGTGCCCTGTTACTGAGTTCAGTATGAACTTCCACACACTGATCAGGTGTTAATACACTACTTAAGCGGGTTTTAACCTGCCCTGCTACGGGCGCTTTGCAGAAAATCATTAAAACCGCATTCGGGTACTGGTACATCATGGTTAATCGCGTTGCAAGGGCTTAAAAGGCATGAGCAATAAGCGCATAAAACTTAACTCCGTTGGTTTACGAAAGGCATTTAAACCAATAGGCATGGTTTCTTGTGGTTGTAGGCTTTCTGCCGTATAGGTTTTACAAAGGCGATCCCAGCAAGAGATGGAAAAACCATAATTGCTGTTTAATTCTACGGGTACGGTTGAGTGATGGATGCGGTGCATATCAGGCGTAATCACAAGCCAGCGCAATTTTTTATCAAGTTTAGTGGGGAGAGCAATATTACTGTGATTAAACGTTGCTGCCCCATTCAGTATGATTTCAAACGCAATTACCGCTAACGGATGCGCACCTATCAGATAAATACAGGCCACCTTGTAGGCCATGGACAAGATAATTTCCAAGGGATGGAAGCGTACCGCAGTTGTCGCATCAAATTCCAAATCGGTATGGTGTACCTGATGCAATCGCCAAAGCAGCGGCCATTTATGCAGGACAATATGCTGGCAATAAATGGCAAAATCCAGCACCAACAAGGTGATTGTTATGGCTAGCCATTCCGGTACGGCAAACTGGTTTAATAAACCCCAGGCCTGTTGATTGGCATTGATGGCGCTCAGATAAGCGATGCTGCCTACGGTAAATCGCATCATCAACATGTTAAGCGTGGCCAACCCTAAATTTATCGGCCAGCGTTTTTTTCTATTTACAGGTGTTTGTCTTCTGGGCTTAAAGTATTCCCAGCAAACCATAATGCTAAAAATACCCAAGGCTGCGGATAAACGGATTATATTTTCCAAAATTTGCCCTCACGATAAAGTTGCGCCAATTCTAATGGATCTGCACCCAGGTAGTAACGTAAGCGCAACAGCCACATAAGTAAAATAGTCTTAACAATGCCGTTGTGCAGCCAGCGCCGTGCGGAACTGGTTACTTTGGCCTTCAGGCACAAGGGGGGACTGATTTTTTTTAACCGCTTGCTCAAGGCAATATCTTCCATCAAAGCAATGTTGGGGTATCGATCTATGTCGAAAAAACAGGCGCGTTTGACAAAAATAACCTGATCGCCGGTCGCAATGCCGGTGAGGCGTGAGCGCCAATTCATCAGTTGTGCGACAATTTTTAACAACAAATGCGGGCTGTTTAATTGGATGTCAAAACGCCCCCATTGCTTGTTGCTAGCCGCCAGTTGCTGTTGAATTAAAATTAAGGCATTGTCAGGCAAATAGGTGTCGGCATGGAGAAAAACTAAAATATCGCCGCTTGCCTGTTCAGCACCGATGTTCATTTGTCTGGCCCTGCCTTGTGGTGACGGTATTACTTTATCGGCAAGAGGCATCGCCAGGGATTGCGTGTTGTCGGTACTGCCGCCATCGGCAATAATGATCTCACAGTGTGTTCGTAACGGCTGCAAGGCCTGTAAACAGGTTTGGATGCTTTCAGCCTCGTTCAGGGTTGGGATAATAATGGAGAAAGTCATCTAAGAATTACTGCCATTAAGCAGAAAAAGTAGAAACGCAAAATCTTGCGTCTCTACGGTGTGCATCTGATGTGAATGTAAAATGTGGCCTGATTAAAAGCTTAACCAACCTGAACCAAACGAATTGGCAAAAACCAGGCTGACGATGGTCATGAGCTTAATCAGAATATTCAATGCCGGGCCACTGGTGTCCTTGAAAGGATCGCCAACCGTATCGCCTACGACAGCGGCTTTGTGGGCATCGGAGCCTTTGCCGCCATACTGTCCGGTTTCGATAAACTTTTTGGCATTGTCCCAGGCACCACCAGCGTTCGCCATCATGACTGCAAGTAAAAAACCTGAAGACATGGTGCCAATCAGTAAACCGGCCAAGGCTTCTTTACCCAATAGGTGACCAATCACCAAAGGCACAACCACCGCCAGCGACCCGGGCAGAATCATTTCCCGCAAAGCGCTTTCGGTGCTGATGCCAACGCAGGCTTTGTAATCGGGCGTACCGGTACCTTCCATCAAGCCTGGAATTTCATGGAACTGCCTGCGTACTTCCAGCACAATCTCATGCGCCGCCTTACCGACTGCCATCATGGTCAAGGCAGAAAACAGGTATGGCATCATCGCACCAATTAAAATGCCGGGCAGCATGGTTGGGCCAAGAATATTCAGGCTTTCGATTTTTGCAGCGGTGACATACGCAGCCAGCAACGCTAAAGCGGTCAATACGGCAGAACCAATCGCAAAACCTTTACCGGTTGCAGCAGTGGTGTTGCCCAAACTGTCCAACGCATCGGTGCGATGGCGGACTTCTTTAGGCAGCCCACTCATTTCCGCAATTCCGCCGGCATTGTCGGCAACGGGGCCATAAGCATCGGTTGCCAGGGTTACGCCCAGCGTGCTCAGCATACCCACACCTGCCAAAGCGACGCCATAGAGACCCGCTGCCATCGTGCCATCGGCTTTATAACCTAACCAAATACTCACTAAGATGGCAAATGCGGTTATCAGCACCGGGAAAACAGTACTCATCATGCCGACCGCCAAACCTTGGATAATCGTCGTTGCAGCACCGGTTTGCGTGGCCTTGGCAATGGCTTGCGTAGGCTTTTCGGTATAGGCGGTAAAATATTCGGTGGTATAGGCAATTGCGTTACCGGCCATCAATCCTACCAGAATAACCAACCAATAATTAAAGTGTACGCCGGAAACGATAATACACAGCAAGGACAGTATTAAAACAACTACAGACGCACCCCAGACCGAATTACGCAAAGCGGTCAACAAATCGTCCAGACTGGCATTCTCGTCGATTTTGGCGACATAGCGATCAAAGTAATGATTAAAGCGTCCCTTTAATGAAGTAGATGAATAAGTGGCTGCTCTTGTTGCATCCTTTTCTTCACCAATGACCATATAAATACCAAAGAGACTGGAGATGATCCCTACTGCGGCAACCAGGAACGGTAACCCTATGAATGCGGCAACAGATTCTCCACCTAAAGCAGCGCCTAACGTTGCCGCTGCAATGATTGAACCGCTGTAGCTTTCAAATAAATCCGCACCCATACCGGCGACATCACCGACGTTATCGCCCACATTGTCGGCAATGACGGCAGGATTACGCGGATCATCTTCAGGAATGCCTTTTTCAACCTTGCCCACCAAATCAGCACCGACATCAGCCGCTTTGGTATAAATACCACCACCAACACGTGCGAACAATGCGATACTGCTGGCGCCAAAGCCAAAGCCAGTGATATAGACCAGATGGTTAGGATCGTTTTTAAAGATCAGGTATAACAACGTCATACCGATAAGACTGAAGCTGACCACCGACATGCCCATGATGGCACCGCTACCGAATGCCACCCGTAAGCCTTCATGCAGACCACGGCTGGCGGCGGCGGCAGTACGGACGTTAGCGCGAACGGCAACGTACATGCCTAAGTAGCCAGCACCAGCGGAAGCCCCTGCCCCAATGACAAAACACAGCGCGGTTTGCCATTGTAAAAACGTGGTAATAATGACCGCAACAATGACAACAAAAACTCCTATTACCCGGTACTCGCGCGACAAAAATGCCGATGCGCCTTCCTGGATAGCAGCAGCAATAGTTTGCATGGTCTTGTTGCCAGTGTCATAGCTAAGAACGTGCCGTAATTGCCAGAGTACAAACCAGACCCCGACAACCCCCATTAATAATGCGACAACAACTGATGCAGATGTTTGTGGCATCACATACCCTCCTCATGTTAGTTTTTATTGTTATATTTAATTGGCCTGAAAACAGTTATTTTCCAGTCATGCTCCAACGCTAATGATGTCTCAGCGTCATTTATTGCGATTGAATTTGACCGATTATTTCCACATAAGCCAAGCCAGCGGCTAGGGTACTGAAAAGTTTCCATAACCACAATAAAAAACTGGCATAAACTTGTTTTTGTGCTAATGAAGCCAAGGTATATGTGTACAACGACAGGTTATTGTGTGGCAACAGGCCGGTTTTTATCGCGTATCCATTCACTCCATGAACCTGCATAGAGCTTGGAACCGGTGAGGCCGGCATGTTCCATCGCCAACAGATTATGGCAGGCGGTAACACCAGAGCCACACATATGAATAACTTGTTCGGCAGGCGTGTCTTTTATGAGTTGCTTAAATTGTTGTTGCAGTTCATCTGGTGATAAAAACAAGCCCTGGGCATTCAGGTTTAATTGAAAAGGCCTGTTTAATGCGCCCGGAATGTGGCCTGCAACCGGATCTATGGGTTCGTGTTCACCGCGAAAACGCTCCGGTGTTCTGGCATCAATCAGGCAAATGGATTTTTTCGCCAGGTTGTTTTGCAGTTGTAAGGCCGTTAGCCAGTGCCGGGTATTGATGTACGCCATGAACTTACCGGCAGTGCAAACCGGTAAATGCGTGGTAACCGGATAATCATGCGCTAACCACTGTTGAATTCCGCCATCCAACACGGCTACATTCGTATGCCCCAAACATCGTAGCAACCACCACAGGCGCGCGGCAAAAGCCCCACTGGCATCATCATAGACAACAATCTGGTTATTATTGGTGATACCCCATTCGGCTATTTTTTTGGTTAATTGGCTAAAATTCGGTAAAGGATGGCGGCCTGTAAAATCGGTGATCGCTGATGACAAGTCGTTATTCAAATGGGCATAACGGGCATTGGGAATATGGCCGTGGCGATAGGCGCTTGCGCCTGCATCAGGATTGGCCAATGAAAAACGGCAATCAATAATGATCCAGTTGCTATGTTCCAGGTATTCTTTGACGGTATCTACGGAAATGATGGTGGTGAGTGACATAATTTTATACGGTTAGAATGATTTTTCCGATGTGCTGGCTGCTTTCCATCAATTGATGGGCAAGATTGGCATCTGTTAGTGTGAAAGT
>SBAV01000481.1 GCA_005239965.1 Methylobacter tundripaludum | reverse complement strand
GGCTATACTCATTAGCATCTAAAGTATGCAGATAATCGAACCCTCAGGTTTATTATGATTATAAAGTGCTTATGCGCATCTTTAAAAATTTACATTAAAGATAAGCTACAACAGACTAAATTTTTGGCGGATTGATTAGAATGACTGGTTTTTATCGTAACAAAAGATTGTCGACAGTGGCCGCGCTGCTTTCGACATTATTGCTACCGATTGCCTGTAATAAAGGCGATCCTAAAGAACATTTGCAACGCGGTGTTGAATATTTTAAACAGGGCGATTACGAAAAGGCCAAACTTGAACTGAAAAATTCCAGTCAATCAGATAAAGATACTGCTGAAACTTACTATTACCTTGCCTTGCTGGACGAAAAGAACCATCAATATAAGGCAATGCGGGAGAATCTGACAAAAGTTATTGAGTTGGAGCCCAAAAATACCGAAGCCCGATTGAAATTGGGTAAATTGCTTTTACCCTTTGGCGAACCTGATGCAGCACTGGAACAGGCCGAAATTATTCTGAAAAGTGACCACCAAAATTTGGATGCGTTGGCGTTGAAAGCATCTGTTTTTATACGACAGAAAAACCAGGGTGATGCATTGGCGCTTATCGAAAGCATATTGCAAAAAAATCCAAAATTTATTGATGCCTTATCTTTGAAGGCGCTAATTTACAGTGAAAAAGGAGAGATTGACAAGGCGTTGGCGTTGATTGACACGGCAATGGTGATGGATCCTAAAAATATTGATTTACATTTTTTTAAGATTCAATTGCATGTAAAAGCAAATGATATGGCCGCAGTGATGGCGGATTATCAGAATTTAACTGCCCTTTACCCTGAAAATCAGGACTATAAAATTACTCTGGCTAAGCTTTATGCCCAAATTGGCAAAAAACAGGAAGCTGAAACTGTATTACGCGAATTGATAGCGGCTGCCCCCAACGATACAAAACCGAAATTGCTGTTGCTCGATTTCTTAAGTGATACTGCCCCGGACAAAGTAGTAGAGCATCTGCATCAATTTATCGTGCATTATGATGATTCGCCACGCAAGTTACTTGAATTGGCAAACTGGACTATCGCACGAAAACGTGTAGATGAAGCCGGGAAGATACTTAATCAAATCGTTGACCTGGAAAAGGACAGCCCTGTAGGGCTTTCGGCAAAAACCTTGCTGGCAAAAATAGCTTTCGAACGCCAAGATCTGACTGAAGCAGAGCGCCTAATCGGGGAAATATTAGAAGACAATTCCAATTACAACGATGCCAAGGTGTTACGGGCGAAAATATTTCTGGTCAATAAGCAATATGATAAAGCGCTTGAGTTGCTGAATAAGGTGCTGTTGAGCCAACCTGAGTTGGAAGAGGCTTTGTTATTGTCAGGGCAGGTCTATTTAGTGACTGGCGATCAGAAAAAAGCCAATCAATTTTTTGAGGGTACCCTAAAAGTTAATCCCGCTAATGCGCAAGCCGTGGATTATCTCTACAACAAGGCGCTATCCGAGAAAAAAATCAAGTCCGCAAAAGACATGGTGACAACAGCGGTTAAGTATCAACCCAATAACCTTGTGTTTCTTGAAAAACTGGCCAATGTGAGCCTATTGGATAACGATCTTGATGGTGCGAAAGCCGCTGTACAGAAAATTTCAGATTTACCGAATCCATTGGCGGCTGATGTGGCAAGGTATTTACGGGCGCAAGTTTTTCAGGCCGAAGGTGATTGCAGTCAAGCGATAGACTTGTATAAGACATTGCTCACCAAATTTCCCGGAAACAAAGATACGCTGGACAATATGGCGCGCTGTTTTGATAAGCTGAACAAGCGCAGTGACATGATTGCTGTGTTGCGTGATTTACAGGTTAACAATCCTAATAATGCGCCTATTAATCTATTGTTGGCTGACCTGTTGTTGCGTGAGAAAAAAATGACGGAGGGGGTTGGCGTTTTAACCAATTTGCTCAAAAACAATGCTAAAGTGCCGCAGGCATACATTACATTGGCTAAATTCAAGTTGGCTCAGAATGACAACAACGCTGCGCTTGCGGCTTTCCAAGAAGGATTAAAGCAAAATCCTGATAATATTAGACTATCTTTGTCTTTAGCTGATTTTTATCAGATACAGGGGGAGAATGATTTGGCTGTTTCAATATATGAGGGGCTGTTGGCAAAAAATCCTAATTTGGATGTGGCGATTAACAGCTTGGCCGTCTTGTTAACCGAACGTTACAGTAGTGCTGATATGTTAAGCAAGGCAGTTCAATTGACTGAGCGCTTTAAAGATTCAGATCAACCCTATTACCGTGATACGTATGCCTGGGCTTTGGTTAAACAAGGCAAAGTTAACGAAGGTGTTTCGGTATTACAGGATGTTATCACCAGCTTACCTGATGTGCCTGTGTTTCGATACCACTTGGGTGTTGCCTATGCAAACAGTGACAATAATGGCAGCGCCATTGCGGAATTGCAACAGGCGCTGGAATTGGCAGACAAAAAAGGGAATTTCTCTGAACAGAAAGAGACAGAAATTTTGTTAAAAAAACTAATTGCTAAAACCAGAGGCCATTGATTTTCTGTAAATAAACAGTAATTATTCAGGATGCGGCCAGTTTTATAATCTCATTTTAATCTTCCCCAGAAAGAGAATGGATTTTTTATGGGGGAGGTCTCTGAATAATTACTGATTGTACCGGATTATGGGGTGACTGAAATTTAACATCTCATTGATTTGTTTGGGTAGCCCGTATGATGTGGTCTCAGGGCAATGATAATGTCTTCT
>SBAV01000377.1 GCA_005239965.1 Methylobacter tundripaludum | reverse complement strand
CCTGAATATGGGTGTGGGCGGCGCGGTTGCCGATAAAAAAGTGTTGCAATCTGCACTCAGTGACATGGAAAAGATTTCCGGCCAAAAGCCTGTCATTACTTTGGCGAGAAAATCAATTGCGGGTTTTAAAATCCGTGATGATATGCCAATAGGCTGTAAAGTGACGTTGCGTAGCGACAGGATGTATGAATTTATGGATCGTCTGATCAGTATTGCCATACCTCGTATTCGCGATTTTAGAGGATTAAGCTCTAAAAGTTTTGACGGACGCGGCAATTATTCCATGGGTGTTAGAGAGCAAATCATCTTCCCTGAAATTGATTACGACAAGATTGATGCGTTGCGTGGCATGGACATTACCATTACCACCACGGCCAGGACCAACGAAGAGGGTTTGGCGTTGTTGAAGCTTTTTAATTTTCCACTTAAAAACTAAAGGGCAAAAAACAATGGCAAAGAAATCAATGATCGCGCGTGAAACCAAGCGCAAAAAATTAGTAAAGAAATACGATGTTAAACGTAAATCTTTAAAAGAAATTATCAGGGATCCAAACAGTTCGTTTGAGGATAAAGAAACAGCTCAAGTACAACTCCAGAAGTTGCCGAGAGATTCCAGTGTTACGCGTGTCCGTAACCGTTGTAACTTAACGGGTCGCCCGCACGGGTATTACCGCAAATTTGGCCTCAGCCGTAATAAGCTCAGAGAAGCCACCATGCGCGGTGATGTTCCTGGTGTCGTTAAGGCGAGTTGGTAATCTGTTGGATCAGTTTGGAGATATTGAATAATGAGCATGACAGACCCTATAGCAGATATGTTGACCCGGATAAGAAACGGGCAGTCTGCAGGAAAAAAGAGCGTAAGACAACCTTCATCCAAATTAAAAGTATCCATTGCTAAGGTACTCAAAGAGGAAGGATATATCACTGATTTCACGACTGAAACAGTGGGTAGTCATACCGAGATGATGATCGAGCTGAAATACTACAAAGGCAAACCCGTTATTGAAAACATCAAAAGAGTGAGTAGACCCGGTTTGCGTATTTACAAATCAAAGGATGAATTACCCAAAGTGCTTGGTGGTTTGGGTATTGCTATTGTATCAACATCGAATGGTGTGATGACCGACCGCGCTGCGCGTGCCATTGGGCATGGCGGTGAAGTTATCTGTACTGTTTGTTAACGTAGGCTAGATTTATGTCAAGAATTGCAAAAGCCCCGGTGACTATTCCAAGCGGAGTAGATATCAAGCTAGAGGGCAACAATATGATTGTAAAAGGTAGTAAAGGGCAATTATCACACATCTTTAGTCCTGCTGTTAGCGTCAATATCGACGGTAACATGTTATCGGTACAATGGGATAAAAATGATAAAGCAGCTACAGCGCAAGCCGGTACAGCAAGAGCGATAGTGAGTAATTTAGTTGCTGGTGTATCTACAGGATTTGAAAAGAAATTGGCGCTTGTTGGTGTGGGATATAGAGCACAGGCTAAGGATAATATTCTTAGTCTATCGCTCGGTTTCTCACATCCTGTGGATTTTGAGGTTCCAGCTGGAATTACTGTTGAGACCCCTACCCAAACGGATATCATTATTAAAGGTAGTGATAAGCAACAGGTAGGTCAGGTTGCTGCAAAAATCAGGGCTTATCGCCCACCTGAGCCTTACAAAGGCAAAGGTGTTAGATATGCTGATGAACATGTGGTTAGAAAAGAAGCTAAGAAGAAGTAAGGTGGCGTGATGGATAAGAAACAATCTCGTATGAAACGCGCTTTAAAGTTGCGTAGCAAAATTAAAAGCTTAAGTGCTGTTCGCTTGTCGATCCATAAAACTTCGCAGCATATCTACGCTCAAGTAATCAGTGGTGATGGCACAACAACTTTGGCCAGTGCGTCGACAACTCAACCGCAGATTAAAGCAAATTTAAAGAATACCAACAACATAGAAGCTGCGGCTGAAGTGGGTAAGTGGATTGCTAAGAATGCTATCACAGCCGGTGTGAGTGAAGTTGCCTTTGATCGCTCAGGATTTAAATACCATGGTCGTGTCAAAGCGCTAGCAGATGCTGCTCGTGAAGCTGGTTTGAAATTTTAGGAGATAACAATGGCTACAGCACCTGCCCAAGGTAGCACTGACGGGTTACAAGAAAAATTGGTTAACGTTCGACGCGTTGCGAAAGTGGTCAAAGGTGGTCGCGTGTTCGGCTTTACCGCGCTGACTGTTGTTGGCGATGGCCAGGGACGTGTTGGATACGGTGTCAGCAAGGCGCGTGAAGTGCCAATAGCGATCCAAAAGTCTTTGGAGCAAGCACGCAAAAACATGCGTAAAGTGTCTCTAAAAGGCGATACGCTGCAGTACTCTATTATGAATACTACGGGTGCTGCAAAAGTTTACATGCAGCCCGCCTCAGAAGGTACAGGTATTATCGCCGGTGGTGCGATGCGGGCAGTTTTTGAAGTTGTTGGAGTACATAACGTATTGGCTAAGTGTATTGGTACCAGTAACCCAATTAACGTGGTAAGGGCAACGATTAATGGTCTTACCAGTATGCACAATGCCAACCAAATTGCGGCTAAGCGTGGCTTAACCGTTGAACAGATCATTGGGTAAATGAGATGGCCAATACCAAATTGAATGTTACGATGACGAAAAGCAAGTTTGGACGTTTGCCTCGCCACCAAGCCTGTTTGAAAGGTTTGGGCTTGCGCAAGATTAACCAAACAGTCCAGGTTATTGATACGCCCGAAAATCGGGGTATGATAAATAAAATAGCATACATGCTAAAAGTCGAGGAAGTGTAAATGTACTTAAATACTATCCAGGCGGCAGAAGGGTCACGCAAAAAATCCAGGAGAGTGGGTCGCGGCATTGGCTGTACGATGGGCAAGACTTGTGGCAGGGGGCATAAAGGTCAAAAAGCCCGTGCTGGCGGTTTTCATAAAGTCGGTTTTGAGGGTGGCCAGATGCCTTTACAGCGCCGCTTGCCCAAGGTTGGTTTTACTTCACAATCGAGTATGTATTCTGCTGAAGTCAGGTTACATGAACTCAATGCACTGGTTACTGAAGTAATTGATCTTAAAGTTTTGATTGATGCCAATATCGTTCCTGCTTTTACCAAAAAAGCGAAGATAATCAAATCGGGTGCGCTAAGCAAAGCTGTTGTTGTTAAAGGTATAGCGGTAACGACCGGCGCGAAGGCGTCGATTGAATCTGCTGGCGGCAAAGTAGAGGCTTAAGGTGAGTACTCCCAGAACACAAATGACAGGAAAAAGCGATGGACTCTCAGAGCTGAAAGCAAGGTTACTTTTTGTTCTTGGAGGATTGATTGTCTTTAGAATCGGCGGGCATATTCCTGTTCCCGGAATAGATCCAAAAGCGCTTGCACTGATGTTCGAGCAGCAAAGTGGCTCCATTCTGGACATGTTTAATATGTTCTCTGGTGGCGCCTTGATGCGTCTGAGTATCTTTGCTTTGGGTATCATGCCCTATATTTCAGCGTCCATTATCATGCAATTGATGACCGTTGTTATACCAGCTATGGAGCAAATGAAAAAAGAAGGTGCATCAGGAAACCGTAAGATTTCACAATATACTCGTTACGGTACCGTGGTCTTGGCGACATTTCAAGCGATTGGTATTTCTTTGGCTCTTCAAAGCCAGTCAGCCGGTGGGCTTAATGTGGTCATGAATTCTGGTGTTGGATTTGTTGCTATCACCACTATTACTTTAGTTACGGGTACCGTCTTTCTGATGTGGTTAGGTGAGCAGATGACGGAAAGAGGTATCGGCAACGGTATCTCCATGATAATTTTTTCAGGTATTGTTTCTGGTTTGCCAAAAGCCATTGGTGGTACGCTTGAATTAGCCAGAACCGGTGAAATGAACGGCGCTTTTATTCTACTGTTGTTTTTGCTGTCAATTTCAGTAACAGCACTCGTTGTGTTTGTGGAACGAGGCCAGCGTAGGATTTTGATAAATTACCCAAAAAGACAGCAAGGTGGAAAAACCTACGGTGGGCAAAGTAGTTTTCTGCCCCTAAAACTGAATATGGCTGGCGTAATACCACCGATTTTTGCTTCCAGTATCATTTTGTTTCCAGCAACCATTGCCGGTTGGTTTGGCAATACTGATGGATTTTCTTGGCTGCAGGATGTTGCCACCATGCTGTCCCCAGGTCAGCCCGTTTACGTTATTTTTTATGCGGCAGCGATTGTTTTCTTTTGTTTTTTCTATACAGCAGTCCAGTTTAACTCAAAAGAAACGGCAGAAAATTTGAAAAAGTCAGGTGCGTTTTTACCAGGAATCAGGCCTGGTTTACAAACCAGCGCATATATAGACAAAGTAATGACACGCCTTACATTGGTGGGTGCTTTTTACATTACCTTGGTATGTTTGTTGCCTGAATTTTTGATAGTTTACTGGAACGTACCTTTCTATTTCGGTGGCACGTCTTTGCTGATTATTGTTGTTGTGGTGATGGATTTTATTTCTCAGATGCAAACGCACATTATGTCTCAGAAATATGAAGGTTTGATGAAAAAGGCAAATCTTAAAAAATGATTTTAATTTAAGATAAAATGCACAAGTGCAGGAGAAAGCTGTGAAAGTACGTGCTTCCGTTAAAAAGATTTGTAGAAATTGTAAGATTGTAAAAAGACATGGTGTTGTTAGGGTCATCTGTGAAGATGGTCGCCACAAACAACGACAAGGTTAGAATTTGTTGCGCCATTATTGTTGCAATGCTATAATTCGGCGCTTAACTTTAGAGTACTGCTCAGGGGAGTATCTAGATGGCACGTATTGCCGGGATAAATATACCAGATCATAAACATGCGGTCATTGCTTTGACTGCCATTTATGGAATTGGTCGTCAAACTGCAAGTGAAATTTGTGTTGAGGTTGGTATTCAGCCTTCTGTAAAAATAAAAGAGCTGAATGAAGAGCAATTGGAATCTATTCGTGCTGTTATTTCAAAAATGACAGTCGAGGGTGACTTGCGCCGTGAGGTCTCTATGAATATCAAACGGTTGATGGATCTGGGTTGCTATCGCGGTATAAGGCACCGTAGAGGATTGCCTCTTCGAGGTCAAAGAACCAGAACCAACGCGCGTACCCGTAAAGGCCCCCGTAAACCAATCAGAAAATAAGTATTTCTTAAGAGATAAAAAGTAATGGCGAGTCCAAATAATCGTGCTAGAAAGCGCATAAAAAAAGAGGTGGCTGACGGTATCGTTCATGTTCATGCGTCTTTTAATAATACCATCATTACCATCACTGATAGAAAAGGTAATGCCTTATCTTGGGCAACATCGGGTGGTTCGGGGTTTAGAGGATCACGGAAAAGTACTCCTTTCGCAGCACAGGTTGCAGCAGAAAAAGCAGGGACTGTCGCTTTGGAGTTTGGCATGAAAAATCTTGATGTTATGATCAAAGGGCCAGGTCCCGGTCGGGAATCAGCAGTGCGTTCTTTGAACAATTTAGGGTTCAAAATAAATAACATTGTTGATGTGACACCTATTCCCCATAATGGATGTCGCCCCCCTAAAAAGCGCCGCGTGTAGAAATTTTGGAGTAGTAACATGGCAAGATATCTTGGTCCCACATGTAAGTTGAGTCGAAGAGAAGGCACTGACCTGTTTTTAAAAAGCAGAGGCAAGTCGCTAGAAAACAAATGTAAATTAGAACAAAGACCCGGTCAGCACGGTGCCAAGCGTACCCGTAGTTCTGACTATGCAATGCAGTTAAGAGCGAAGCAAAGGCTGCGTAGGATTTACGGGATTTTGGAAAAGCAATTTAGAAATTATTACAAAACTGCCGATATGAAGAAAGGGGCGACCGGTGAAAATCTGTTGAATCTTCTTGAGTCGAGACTGGATAACGTTGTCTACCGTATGGGGTTTGCTTGCACACGTGCCGAAGCCCGTCAGCTGGTTAGCCATAAGTCAATTCAGGTAAACGGTGTGTTGATCAACGTTCCTTCCTATCAGGTTGCGCCAGGTGATGTTCTGGCTGTTAGGGAAAAAGCAAAAAAACAACAAAGAATTGTTGATGCTTTGACTGTCGCTGATCAGTATGGTTTCCCATCTTGGGTTGAAGTCAATACTAAAGCAATGTCCGGTACATTCAGTTCTTTGCCTGATCGCGTTGATCTGGGCAGTGATATTAATGAACAGTTGGTTGTGGAACTATACTCCAAGTAATCATTGTCGTTTTGAGGAATATAAATGCAGAGTTCTATTTCTGGCTTATTAAAGCCTCGATTAGTTGAAGTTGTCAGTAAAACGCCTAATCATTCCAGAATTGTGATAGAACCTCTCGAACGCGGTTTTGGGCATTCCTTGGGAAACGCTCTGCGGCGCGTGTTGTTGTCAACCATTCCTGGTTGTGCAGTGACAGATGTTGAAATTGAAGGTGTTCTCCATGAATACACCACCATAGAAGGTGTCCAGGAGGATGTGGTCGATATTTTGTTAAATCTCAAAAAATTGTCTGTTATCCTTCATTCAAGAGATGAAGTTGAATTGACCTTGTCGAAGAATGGCGCTGGCAGTGTAACTGCTGGCGATATTAGCTTGCCCCATGATGTCGAAATTGTTAATACCGATCTGGTGATTGCTAATTTGACTCAGGCTGGCGTATTGAATATGAAAATTCGCGTGCGTCGAGGCAGGGGATATGAGCCTGTGGGGGCGCGTAAACTGAGTTCCGAACAAGGGAATGTTGTAGGTGCGTTACAACTGGATGCGGCTTATAGCCCTATTGTCAAGGTAGCCTATCAGGTTGAGAGCACACGGGTTGAGCAACGTACGAATTTGGATAAGCTTATCATTGAACTTGAAACCAATGGTACGGTTGATCCAGAGCAGACAATTAAATTGGCGGCTACTATTCTTCATGAGCAGTTGTCAGTTTTCGTTGATTTCGAAAAAGTGGATGCGCAGCCTGTACTTGAAGTAGGCGTAGAAGCTGAGCCGTTTGAACCCATCTTGCTAAGACCTGTTGATGATCTTGAGTTAACAGTAAGGTCAGCCAATTGTTTGAAAGCGGAAAATATTTTTTATATTGGTGATTTGATTCAACGTACTGAAGTTGAATTATTGAAGACACCGAATCTCGGTAAAAAGTCATTGACAGAGATAAAAGATATTCTTGCTTTGAAGGGTTTGTCGCTGGGTATGCGTTTGGAAAACTGGCCACCTGATAATCTTGCAGATCAAAATCACACAATTACACACTGAAATTAGGTTGTTCCATAATGAGACATCGTAAAACGGGTAGAAAATTTAACATGAATAGCAGCCACCGTAAGGCGCTGTTCAGTAACATGGCTAGTTCATTATTTAAACATGAGTTGATTAAAACAACTTTACCAAAAGCAAAAGAATTGAGAGGTTTTGCGGAGCCACTTATTACATTGTCTAAAGAAGACAGTGTTGCCAAAAGACGGTTGGCTTTTGCAAAATTGCGTGACCGCGATGTAGTGACCAAGCTATTCAATGAGTTGGGCCCACGTTATAAGGACAGAGCGGGCGGCTACTTGCGTATCATGAAATGCGGTTTTAGAACCGGTGATGATGCGCCTATGGCTTATGTGGAACTGGTTGATAGGCCAGAATAATTTTTCCAGTCAAGTAGACAATAAAAAAAGCCGGTTTTGCCGGCTTTTTTTATGCGTATCAGTTTTTGTGCCTACTGGCTTAACACTGCGCTTATGAATGCCGTTTGCAGAGATTCTCTGATGGTTTAATAAAGGCCAGTAAATGATTTATTATTTTTGTAACAATTCTATTTTCCCTGGCTTACCGTTCCAATCATTGGCATCATCAGCGGCAGGTTTTACTTCTGTAATCGAAGGCCACGATTTTGCTAACTCGGCGTTTAAT
>SBAV01000446.1 GCA_005239965.1 Methylobacter tundripaludum | reverse complement strand
CAGTTCCAACGGGACGACCTGTTGTTTGAGCTGGGTCAATTGTTCAGTCGTCTCCACATTCACCACCCAGCCCACCGCATGCAGTGTGTTCAGGCGTTCGCGGTGTTGCTGTAGCCACTGTAACGACAACGCATCCGCGCCAATGATAAACACCGGCCGCTCCAGGTAAGGGATCGACACGGCTTTTGGAAACGCCTTGCCCGGTGCCAGTTCCGGTGTTGCCACCGGCAAACTGTGCGCCAAAATGGGCAAATGTTCAGCACTGGGGCTTGCCGCTGTCACCGGAGTTTGAAAAACAGTTTGGACAGGAGATTTAATGGCCGGCAAATAAGTGACCAAGGACTGTGTTTTACCCCTGTCGAATATCACCACCGGTTTAGCCAAACCCTGGGAAGCATGCAAGATGGCCAGTGCCATGACCAATGCGATCTTGATATTGCAGGCTCCCGATTTCATGAACGCTGCCTGAGCCGTGCCAGCCGTTTAAAGACATTATTCGCGTAATTGACGGCACGTTGTTTTTGGCCGCTGAGTTGGCCAGGGGAATGGTAGCGGCCTACTGCCAGAAACCAGTCATGGGTTTTGTCATATTCGTGCCGTAAAATCCGTGCGCCTACGTGCAGGTTAAAATACGGGTCGAGGGCTTGCCACGGGTTGCCCAGCTTGTCGCGGTGGTAATGCCAGTTCACCTGCATCAGGCCGATATCGATAATGGTTTTGCCCTGCCCCAGAAAACCGGTCAATGCCCGGTAACAGACTTTGCGGGTCGGGTAAAAATACGCCTTGCCTTCGACATTAAGCGTCCACGGCCACGGCCTGAACCCTTGGTTGACGAGCCTTTTGCCGCTTTCATTGAGGGCAATGCCGTAAAAATAGTGCTCCGGCACCTGGGAGTTACGCGCCACCCATTGGTAGCCTGACGGCACGAAAGCATAAAGATTGGTGCTGTACCACACCATGATAAGCATTAGCACCGATTTAACACTCGATAGACGAATCATTCCAAGTTACTCCGTTTTGGCCACAATGCGCTGGGCGTTGGCGATAATGTCCGGCAAGGCGGCCATCAGTTCACTGACTACCCATTCCCTGGCCTGTTGTTCAGCGGTAAAATGCGCCACCTGGCTGAACATACCCACTGACGAACTAGGGCACAGTTGCCAGGCTTTTGACAGCCCGACCAGGGCAAACAAGTCACGCGTGGTGCAGTCAAACGTGCGTTCCAAGGCGCTAAACACCTGTTTTTGGCAATCCTCCAGGCGTTTTCCTGCCCGCAAATAGTGCATGAGCAACTGGCTCAGGCAAAAATCCCACACTACATACTGGTTGACCCGCCGTTCCAGGATATGCCCCCAGGGGAATTCATAACCTATGCCGCATTCATACTGCGCCATCGGCGGTTGTTGCAGATGCACGTTGTGCATAATCGGACTCCTCAAGGTGTATTCGGTCAAGATGGCATCCGGTACGGCCAGTGCCCGGCTGCATTGTTGCAAAAAACGTTGGCATGATAATTGGTCAATGCGCGGCAGCCCCACCGCAGCCCGCCTGCCGTCGTTTAGTTCGCCCATTGATGCAACTGGTTGCCGCGCAGCACGTACACCACGGGGACATCAGCCACAATTTGCTGGCTGACCTGGTAGTAAGCGCCCTTGTCATGGTTCAGCGTCACGATTTTTTGTGCCAGCCTTTGTGGATCAAGCTTGTGCTGTTTGGCCCAGGCCACCATGCGCGGTTCATCCTGCTGTTCTTTAGTATCGGTGAAATAAATGTCCACCTGGACATGTTTACCGGCACTGCGGGTTAACACATGCTGCACAACCGTATGACAGGTCAGACAATCCTGTAGTTTTACAAACACCAACAAACGGTCACCCTCGGCAATTGCGGGGACTTCATTGCGTGGATTGCTCATCGACATCAACTTGGCATCAAACAACGGCGCTTGGCCATACAGTTCCTTGGCGGCTTCCAGATAAGCCCGTTGAAAAGCCAGGGTACGCTCGACATCCTCGTGCATCAGCCTTGCCCAACGCTTGGCATATTGTTTACGCTCCTGGGTGGTTTCGGCATGGATGCCCAATACTTCCAGCGGTGACAACGACTTGGGGCTGACGCTGCCGCGTATGCCTTGCAGCAGGGCGGTATAGCGCTGCCATTCCGGTTCGCTGAGTTGCCATTGCTGCCGGTCAAACTGCTGCGTTTCGGTATCGGTGATGGACGGTTTTAAGGCAGTGGGCGCACTGGTCGCCAAAGGCGTAGTTTGCGGCTGGGTGATCTCAACCGCTAAGCCCAGTACTTGCCAGAACATCAGCACGGCACTGAAAGCCAAATACAGCAACGGATTAATGGATGGTTTCATCATGACACCTTAATCCAGGGACAATAAGCGGCGTTGGCCGTGCCGGTTGGTAACATAAACACCCTCAGAGGAGTCGGGAAACTCGGTCACCGTCCAGCCCAACAGCTTACTGCCGATTGTCAGGGTATAAAGCTGGCCTTGATGACGCAGCACTGCCTGTGTTTTATCACCCCAATGGTCAATGCTGGCTAAGATAAAACTGGGCGTTGATGCCTGGGTGATCCTTGAATGTACTGATGGCTTGCGCGGTGCGGTTTTGGTTTTTACTGGCCGGTACGTTTGCTTTTTAGGCAATACCGCTGGCGGCTTTCGGCGTAACTGTTTAATGGCTATCTGCACCGCTTGTTGTTTACTGGCTTGTTGCTGCAAGGCTGTTAATTGATTTTCCAATGACTTAAATTGTTCCGTGTAGGTTTGCTGCTGTGTTTCAATACGCGTGGTTAATGAAACCAGTTGTTTTTCCAGCTGTGTTATTTTGTAGTTATCGATCGGTGCCTGTTGAACAGCAGTAAAACGGTCTGGTAGTAAATCCAAAGGCGATGCTGCTGTTATCGGTGGTATATCAATCCTGGTTTTTTGAGCCGGTTGGAGTATGGGTTCAGCCGACAACCTGGGAAACGCCGATATCTGCCAGTTTTTAACGAATGGTAAAAGCTGCTTAACATGTCCTGAATAGCCAATCGATAAAGCGATTACCACACCGGCACTGGCCATCATTATCCAACGTGACATCCTGCTTGGTTTATCCGATGAACCCGATTCAGCGTAATGCTGGCCAAAAGGCTCAAAACTATCGTTATGGTCTTCACCCGTCGCCATGTCCGGCACGGGTTTGGTATCGGGACTCATGGATACACCCGCTTAGCAATATTGGCAGGTAGCGTATATCCTACTTGGCGGTGTACCGGATCGATGGTCAGTTGAAACGGTGCGCCTGCCAAGGTCTGTAACGCACTTTCCAAGGTCATCGGGCCTAAATGACGGTGTACGGAGGGAATGGGTTTTAGCAATAATTGCTGGATCTCGTAGGCCTGAGGCAAGGCGGTAAATTGGTAACCGCTACGCAGCAATAAATAATCCACTGCCGACTGGATATCCCCCACCTCCTCCGGCAAAGTGACTTCGATGATGACCTGTAACAGTGCCTGCTGTTCCCTGGTCGGCACGGCATTGACTGTGTGGTAACGGCCTACTTGTAGCCAGCGTTGTCCCGCTTTATAGGTGGTGGTTTCTGAAGCAGCCGGATGACTTTGGTTGGCAGTTTGACTAGTTGCTTGTGGCCATCGATCTGTGGCTTGGCCATACCGTGGGTGGATGGTGTTGGCACACCCACATAACAAACAGGTGATGATCGATAATCCCCAAAAGGGCGTAGTTTTTAAAAAGGTTAAAGACGGCATGTGTTTTTCCTGTACGGCTGTTAAAAACAGTGTGCGGAAAAATCATTAAGGCGGCAATAGAAAACCGTCCTTCCAAATCGGACAGTTTTTTGCAATGTGGGTTACACTCTCAATTAAGGACTGGGTTAATGGCTAGCTTGGTTAGCACCCAGGGTATTAAAGGTGCTGCGGGACGCTGGTTATGATCTATAATCTCAAACGAAACGGGTCGGATTACATGGCACAGCCAGTCTGTGTTTTTGCTTTTTTGTATTGGTTCCCAACAAACAACCGATAAACACCCTACCCTTCTTTTAATCTACACATCTTAATATTGGAGTCACCCATGAACAAAGCCGAATTAATCACCACCATTGCCGAAAACTCAAACTTGACCAAGGCCGATTCAGGCCGCGCTTTGGAAGGTATACTTAGCGCCATTGAAAATGCCTTGAAAGCCGATGATTCAGTTACCCTTGTTGGTTTTGGTACGTTTTCCGTTAAGGACAGGGCTGAACGCATTGGACGTAATCCGCAAACTGGCGAGGAAATCACCATAGCTGCGGCCAAAATACCGTCATTTAAGGCTGGCAAGAATTTGAAAGATGCGGTTGATGGTTAACCGCAGGAAAATCAGGGATAGATGGTATGACATTAACGTACTTATTCAGACCCCTCACTTAAAATCCCTTCTCCTTTCGGGAGAAGGCTAGGATGAGGGGTGTATTGTGGTAGGGGTCTGAACAATTACACATTAACAAAAATTGCTTTTGCTGAAAAGCTAATGAATGAGCAGGGTTTAACCAAGGACGAAGCCAAGAATTTGGTGGAGCTGTTTTTTGGTGAAATCAAGGATATTCTGGAATAGGGAGAAGCCGTTAAGCTTTCGGGATTTGGTAAGTTTGAATTGCGGGATAAGGCCGGTCGTCTTGGTAGAAACCCTAAAACGGGCGAGGATATTCCGATTACGCCAAGGCGGGTGGTGACATTTAGGTCGGGTAATAAACTGAAGTCCCGCCTCAAAAATGATAGCGATACGTAAGCGCAGGACATTACTATATTGCGTCTACACAGGAACTGCTTATAATCCTAATTTTGTTAAATAATGTACCTTTTCCACCACTCACTTACCATCCAAATCAATTCTCTTCAAACTCGGCATTACCGAACTTTAAAACATTGCAATTTTCCTTGATGGTTCGTTGAACGGACTCATCGAAACCATCTCTTGATGTTGCCCTTATTTCAATCGAAATTTCGACATTGACACCATGATTAGTCGTGAATTGTTGAATAACTTCATCCGCAATATTAATAAATTCAACTTTCGCTTTAATAGGATTAAGATTGACGGTGCCATAAAACTGTTTTTTTACTGGATTATTGACAGATGGCAATGATCCAGAAGTTGCAGACTCAAAATCCTTGGAATTTTTGTCAACATTAACAAGCTTAACTTCATTAATTTCCAGTGTTGGTTTACCAGGATCAGCATATATCAAGCTTTTTTGATAAGCTAACGCCGTATCACAAGCAATCAACAACGATGATTCATCTAAAATGATGCTGGTGTTTTCCCCAAAGGTAAAACCCAAGTATTTACCACCATTTTTGCCACTGGCAAAGCCGAAAAAATCTTGCTTTTGCAATCCCAGGTTGATGGCATTTTTGAAAACATCATCTCTCACTAACCGTGGCAAATACAAGTAATGGCAACAGTCCTGCCATACTTTCAAGGCGCTGAACTCGGTTACGCCGTCCTTAAAATACCATCGTTGCAATAAATTCATGAGATGAATCGGCGACCATTCAAATATCAGCCACTCCTCCTCCTTCAACCTATTTTCAATGTCTTGAATTAAATTGGGGGCTGTTGATGAAACAGAAACCACTTCCCATTTTATTTGCGGCTTACCACTGACAAATTCTTCCGTTGGGCAGATTAGCCATTTGTAGGTTTCCCGTATCATTTTTTGCAGTAATTGCTCAGCAGTGTCTTTATGAAGCTTGGCTTGTTTGACCTGGAACAAATCGAGGTTCAGTTTTTCGCTATTGATGTCTTTGACAATCGATTGCCAGGCCAAAAATGTTTTAGCCTGGTCACGCATACGATTCGCCACATCAAAATCTGCGGCCAAGAAAATCAACCGGTTCTGTTTTTGCCGGGGTTGATCGCCACGGAAACGCAAAATCTGCTCAGCTGCGGCAAAAGCCTGATTGTTATCATCCTTGCTGTAACAGGCTTGGTTGCTCGGTAAAACCACTAGCCGTGGGCCTACGCCATAATCATCGGGAATATCGGCTGACAGCGTAAAGACATGAATCCCTGCAAAACAGTGCTTATTGCCAAAGACACGCTGCACATAGTCTTTCAGCAAAGGCTGGACATTATCCTTGTCGTTCATGTTCTGTTTACGGCTTTCCATTTCCCTGCGCAAATTCGGCTTGGTATCAAACCACAGCCGATCTTCTTCCGCATACAAATAATGCAACCGATCACGCAACCGCTTTAGCACATCTTCATACACACCAAGAGCTTGTCCCGGTTGTACGCTGCCCAGCAATACATGATCGATCTTAATGCCACGAATCATTTGTTCAGACGTTGATGGCGCACTCCCCAGAAAGATAGTTCGTGTTGCTCGCCTGGCCGCTTGCACACTACCAAAGCGGGTTTCTTTACCGTCAATGTCAAATGGTTCAGAACGCGGGCCATCAATTTCTTTTTCAATAATGGGTTCCCAACCTTGCGGCAGATAATGGATACTCTTGTTACGCACATTACTGTCATCTAAGGGAATAGACCCTGGCATAATCAACGCATCGCTATTATTGTTGTTCCACAAACGGTGAATCACAATCGCCATGTACTGCAACACGCCGCGTGTACGTTGGAATTTATCCAGCGTAGACCAATCCTCATAGAGCCTATCAAAAATTTCAGGGTGAATAGGATAGGATTGCCGTAAACGCTCTAAATAATGATGGCCCTGGGTTTCAGTTGGAAACTTGTTGCCGCCTTGATGATACATGTCTGCAAATGTCTTGCAGACCGCATCCAGTTCCACTGTATCCCCCACGCTATCAAACAAGCGCCGACGCACAATCTCAAAGGCCTCCTCGGTGGCGACCGGTTTCCATACCGACTCCACACGGGCAAAATATTTTTCCAGCGAATTAAGCGCCCTTTGCCCATTGGTGCCACCAATCTCTAAATCCGATTCCGGCAATGATGCCAGCAATAATGCAGTGGGTACGGCTTTTAAGGCTTCGGTCAGTGCCTGTATAAATGAGATATTACTGTCAAACGTACCGGCCAAGTAGTGTTGACCTGGTTCAAACTGGCGAATAAAAGCGACAAGCTCATCAATTAAAATCACGCAAGGTGCGGCCTGATTTAACAGATTGATCAATACTTCCTTGCCGGGCGATGTGCCGTCTTTATCGGCTTGCTGCACCAATTGGTAACCGGCCTGCCCTGCCAATTGCCATGCCAATTCTCCCCACAAGGTATTAATCAGCAAATCGTCATGCGGCAACGCCTGACTGGGTGATAACTTAATGCCATCCAGTACGGCAACACGCGCACGGGGTAAATCAGTAATCTTTGCAGCATCCAGAATCGGTGGAATTCCTGTCAGTCGCCTGCTATTTATTTTGTGCGTTGCCAGATGGAAAACTGTCAGCATAGTGTGGGTTTTGCCGCCACCAAACGCTGTTTGTAGCTGAATAACGGGATCACCACCCTGCCCGCTTAAACGCTGTACCACCGATGTCAACAACAAACGCATACCTTCCGTGATGAAAGTCCGGGCAAAAAATTTCTCGGCATCCTGGTATTCATCTGTTGCCTTACCAGAAGCCACCAAGCTAATATCAGCGGCAAATTCGGATTGCTTAAAGGTGCCTTCCAGGACATCTTTGTGGGGTTTGGCTATTTCGCGCCAAGGTTTTAGGCTCATCGGTTAAATTCCATCGTACTTATCAGGTTCGTGCTGTAATAATCATTGATCTTTTTGTTGTAGGGATTTCCAATCCACTGAGTCATCGCAATTTTTAGCCAAATTCAGTAATTGTTCCGGCGACATTAACCGTAACAAAGAAAACACATTCACATCATCAGGTAGGTTGAGTGCGTTAACCGTGTTATGAAATTCGGTTAAATCATCGTCATCGCCTGTAACCACTATTATCTGTGCATACTGACAATTGGGTGATACCCCCAAGAATTCGGCTTTTCCATGATCGTAAATCGCTTCATAACATTTTTGCATAGTTATACCTTCAAAGAGGTCTGGGTTATGTCGTAACAGCGTAGACTGTTTATTTTTATACTTTGCAAGGGTTAAGTTTTCGGTTTTATCCTGGAGAACCCTGAGAATGTGATCATATTGACCGCACAGAACACAGGTGAGACTGCATCCCAAGAAAATAGGCGATGTGAGCATAATCAAACCCTAACCGATAACTTCCCAGTCCATTTTGCTGGATAAACTGTGTTTATCAACAACCTTTGGGTGAGCATCAATAGCGCGTAGCTGCCGTTTTAATGATTGCGTTACCGATGCCGGATCAATCGCTCTAGGAAACAACCTGGAGTGTTTTTCGGGCTGCTCTAAATGCAATACTACTTTTATCGCTTTGCTTTGTAATGCTTTTTTGGCAAAACTCTTTTCATCAGGATTAATGGCGTTAACTTTGGCGGCAACCAATCCGGCTAAAGTATCTCTGACCTTGATGGCAATTTCATCACCAATATCCTGTGGCTTGGTACGTTTATGCTGGCGATAATCCTTAACCTCAATCAACCAACTTGTATTTCTGGATAGGCAAATAAAATCGACCGCTTTTGCGCCACCACAGGTATTTTGGAATTGGTTACGAAAAAACGACCAATCATCGTATTTTTCAGCCAGGCATGATGCCCCAAACGTAAACTGGAGACGACCTTCCGACAATACGGTCATCAGTGGTTATCCGCATCAATAAAGCGGTCTGATTGTGCCAACTCTTCATCCAGCATGACGAATGGATTAATGTCGTCAACTTGGTTGCCTTGCTGAACGGTCACGCTATCGCCCTGTTTACCTAAAGCAAAATACCGTTGCGGAATATCCTTATAGTGCTTTTGGCCAGATAGAATTTCTATCTCTCGTAATAAAAATAAACTGTGCGTGCCAATAACGACTTGAATACCGTTTTTGCACAAGAACAAAATAGCCGCCGCCACATCTTTGATTAATTTGGGATTAAGGTTGCTTTCTGGTTCATCCCAAAACAATGTATCGCCGACTTCAAGGCTACCGTTTTCCAGTAAATGCAGTAAAGTTGCAATTTTTCTGATGCCTTCGGCCACCAAGGTAATTTCTCTGGCTTTAGAACCGCTGGAAACCAGATAAAATTTACCACCTTCTAATTTTAGAGTACCCCCAACATTAGCCGATAAATCCTTTAATTCTTGCTTGATAAAAATGGGTGGGGTTTTTAGTTTAGTTGCAGACAAGTGCAGTGCTAAATCTCGGTAGGTTTCATCAAACTGCGACTCATGTTTTTCGTAAAACGCCAAAAAACCTTCAAAGAATGAAAGCATTTCTTTAGCTTGTAAATAAATAGATTTTCCGCAAGAATCATTATCTTTAAAGTCTATGCCATAACCGTCTAAAACAATGTTATCTTTTGAGCGGTTAGAAAAAGAAAATTTCCAATCCACTTCATAACGACGCTCTGAAGAAGATACAAAGGCCTTCGCAGGCACACACCAGCCACCAACACTGCTTTTACCATCACTATCAGTACTAGTTAAATTTCCAACTTTATCAGGTTTAAAAAGTTCCCTTATATGTTCAGAAAAATAATTCTCTACTCGTTCTTTAGAAGAACTCTGATTTTTTTCTAAATGATGCCAAGCATTCGACAGCAAATACCCCATCTTTAAAAGATGCGTTTTACCCGTGCCATTTTCGCCAATGATGACATTTAATCCCGGCGAAAACTCCAATTCGGCTGTTTTAAAAACCGTAAAATTGCGTAGTGATAAATGCTTAATCATGGCTTAGTCTCCAAACAAATCCAGGTTCATTTGTTGGCCCTTGTGCCCTACTTCCAGTGAAGCCACTAAAATAGCAGACCACGCGCCAATCAATTCGTTATACGCTCTGGCATCTTCGGCCCAGCCTTTGCGTTCGCACAGAGTGTATAGTCGATAAGCTAACTGGCGGATAGCATCGCTGCGTTCTGGCATTTGGGCGATGAGGCTACCTGCGGCGCTTTCACCGTGTTGTTTCAATACCCGAATCAGTTGATGAGTGGCTTCCCAAACAGGAATACGCAGGTCATTGGCGGGCGACCAATCGTCGGGGTATTGCGGCCATTTTAATAAGCGCACTTTGCCTGCGCCGGTTTCCAGTACGCCTGCATCGGCGACACCGGCCACGCTGGTACCTTTGGCGCGTGCTAGTACATCAGCTTTGCCAAACTCGCCTTCGCTCCAGCCTTGCTCGTCAAACCAGCTTAGGGCAAATTGGGTGTCGGCATCAAAATCGTCGCCACCTTCGGTGATGGTGCGGTTGATAAGCACTAAAGCGTCATGCACGGTCATGGGTTTACCGTCGGCTTCCAGTACGGCGGCGTATTTGGAAAAAATCGCCATGCCGGGGCCGATAACGGCTTGTGCTAAGTCAACAGGTGCAACGGGCGAAATACCTATAGCACCACCAATCATCACTTCTATGGCTTCGGACAGTTCTTGTTTTAACTCGCGTAGGAATTCTCGGCGGGAAATGGTGGTGGCACTGGCATTGCGTTGGCGACATACGAGTATGATGCTAGAAGCTAAAGCATTTGTACCCATTGCGGTCTGACGTGTTTTCATCTCAGTTCGCATCGGCCAAGTGCCGGTAATCATAAATCCAGCACGTAAAACTGCTTCAAGAAAAGTTTCCCAACCCGTATTTCCTGTGCCAACATCAGTGGTGTCTGATTGTTTAAAAGCGTAATAAATTGTAGTGGGAAAAGCAGGATGCGTTTGTCCAGACAAACTATGCATTGCTTCGGTCATGCCATCCAAAAAAAATTTTTCAGCCTTCTCTTTGCTACCGTGACGATAGGGTGTAGCTACCAATTCATCTGCCTTAGGAACAGCCATAGTTGCAAACAAACCTGGATAAACATAACGTAAGGAGCGTCGTAACCAGACATAGAAGAAATCGGAAAGATCAGCGTAGCCTATATTGTCATAGTAAGGTGGGTCAGTAGATACTACTTTGTTGTTCGATATAATCTGCCGCTGAGCATCAAATTGAGTAACATTACCTAAAGATTCTGTTGGTAAGTATGGTATTGGATCATAAGCATAAAATACAGCCGATACAAAACTACCCGTGGCAGTCCCAAGAACGTTAGGCTCAGCAAAATCCCAAAGCATAGGTAAAGCTTGTCTACCAAAACAATGTTGAGCTTTTTCGCCTACTCCGTTCCAGCGTACTAAACTATTTCCACTCATCGCTATTCTATCAACAGCAAATGCCAAATAAACAGCCACAGCATCTGCATAAGCCGCAGCGCCAGTGCCACCGTCATCTAAAGAAATCCCATCCTGGGAACGTGGGCGACCCGCCCGCTTGCCTTCCCCATCACAAGCACTGCTATACAGCCAATCCGAAGCCTGAGAACATAACCCCGCCTTCACCGGATTATTTTCAATATACTCAACAACTGCGTTGAAATGCCTGTCGTCCCGAATGGCCCGATCAAAATATTCTTCCAGCCAAAATGTACCTGTACGCCCTAACAAGCGGTTGGCTTCTTTGGCCGTAAACGATTTCCACGAATGGAGAATGGAAGACAAGCTATAGCCATGCAACGGCGTTACCAATATATGCACATGGTTAGGCATAATGACCCAAGTGTGCAAACGATAGCGCTGCTCATCAAAATGCAGTAGCACATCCTCCACCAGCTTGGCGATGCGCGGATCGCGTAACCAGCATTCGCCGTGTCCGGCATCTAATGCAGCATCAATACGTTTGCGGCGTTCGGTGGTCATTTCCGTTTCGGGAAGCCTGGCTAATTCATCGCGCCATTGGTCTAGCAAAACTTGCGGGAGGCTGTCATGGAGACGGAAGGTGATGCTTTGGGGGATTTCACCGGCTTCCCAGTGGGGGAGATAGCCACGTGAATGCCATTGTTTTTGCGGGCGGGACGCCCTCGCTCCCAGATAGTCATTTTTTATTTTTACGCGGGCTTCTTGTACTAAATCGGAGAAGGTGTTTAGGGCTACCAATTGGCGAGAGGTGAATAGGTCACCAAAATTGGCCATGCCATAGGCAGGTGGCGAAAACCAACGAGGATTTTTTGGCATAGCAACGTCTGGCTTCCATTCCGACTTAGCTTGGGCTGCGATTGCCTCCATTTCTATCGTAGGCGCTAAATAAACTCGGCCTTTTGATCCTTCAGCAACAACCGCCATAAGCTTTTGCCCCATACGCCCAGCCATAGCTTCGGCGTAAATGTATTTGGAATCAATGGGAGTATCAGACATCAAGCACCGAAAATTAGCCCCACGAGCTAACTTAGTACCATTCTTAGCGCTATCGGGAATAGGAGTGCGCTCATCCTGAGTGCTGCCGGGCTGGAAGCCCACACTCCTAATTTCAAAATGATAACTGTCGCCATCAATCACCGGATGTACATATGCTTCCTTACCTGCCTTGCTGGACAAAATAAAAGTAGAAGCCAGCGGCACATCCACATGCGAAAACGCCGGATTAGGACTTTTTACCGTGCGTACCCAAAGCCAAGCAATAACAGTAGCAATATTGTCCTTGCGTGCCGGATTAACAGATTGCCCTTCAACAAGCTCAGCGTGAACAGGCAAGCCTGTCGTAATATCAACTTGCGGGTAAAGATAGCCAATACGCTTGAAAGCCTCTTCACGCATCCAATAGCCATAGCGACGCACATCCTCCGCCAAACCTTTCGCGCCACTCCACTCTTCAAACGCATCGTGTGTTGCGGTTTTTTTGTTAGTCGCAGGCGGCAATGGGCCAATCGGTGTTCGGCCTGCAAACTTGGGCGGAATTTCAATCATCGCCTTATTTATCAACACCGCCACCGGATTTAAATCAGACGCATAACTTTCCAAACCCAAACGCTGCGCTTCCAGCGGTAACGCCCCACCACCGGCAAACGGATCATGAAACGCCGGCAGTTTTTCAGGATTAAACAAGGTGGCGGCATCGGGATGGCTTTTGTTCAGCGCACAGGTTTCCCGCCAGCTTTTCCAGATTTCTTCACGCGCTTCCGCCAGCACCGCTTCATTATTGGTGTTTTCCCACAGCACCAGTTTGCGGATAATATCGAACAAGCGTTCGCGCTCAATCTGTGCTTCCCTTTTATTAACGCCCCGTCCTAAATGGCGCTCGTAACCTGGATCATTGACCATCTGCGCAAAAATCACCGACCGCGCTGCCGCTAAAGGCCGCCTTGCCCACCACAAATGCAAGGTACTGGGATGTCCGTGACGAATAGATTTTTCACGCGCGCAAGCAATATTGATGTCATCCAATGGCAAGGCCACTTCGATGAGTTTTTTTGGGGTTTTAATCGGATAAGTCATGTTTACCAAATGCAGCGTAAGCCGGGCGTGTCACGGAGCTTTTCATCCGCTGTAATAAGGGGAGATTGATGAATAATGGCAGTAGCCGCAATTAATCTGTCACCAGGATCGCCATGTGCAACAATACCGCTTTCAGCCAACGCAGCAATCGCAGGCGTAATCTGGAGAATACTGAGGCCAAGCGACTCTACAATATCTTCCATGTAAGAAGCAGGCGTGTGTTTGGCTGGCAACACTAGGCGGTCTTTACGAAACAGCAAGGCAATTTCCCAAAAACTGATACCCGAACAAGCTAAACTTCCGTCTACCCTGCCGCTATCCAATGCTTGCTGTGCAGCCACCGTTAAGCGATCCCGACGATCTGCCCAAAACAGCAAAATGTTGGTATCACAAATTGTCAGCATCGCCCGTCCATTCTTCGTCCAAAGGCGCCAAAATATCACCCACAATGACAGTGCCCCGCAGGGCATCTAACCGTTTCAAGGCGGCCTCACGCTTGCTTTCATTGTAATCGGGCACAATACGGGCAATGGTTTTACCATGCAAGGTAATCGCTATTTCTTCACCTTGCTGTACTTGCTTAAGATAATCGGGTAAATGCTGGCGTAATTCGGTAACATTGACTGAAGTCATCTCCACTCCCATTCTGTACGATATTTATGTACATTATAGGCGTTCGGCTCTGGAAAGTAACCCTTCTAAATCATAATTAATGCTGGCCACGCCAAAATCCGGTTCCTGGTTGAATGGATTTCTCACATAATACGAGCCTTGATAACTGTCACCCTCCACCAAAACAATGGCCAGGATGAATTGATTAGCTTGATTCAAGCCGTAAATAATCTCATTGCGGCTGACGGTGATGGTCGTCTGTCCCTTAGCGCGACCCTTGACTTCAATATGCCGTGCCGACGCCAGCTTACCGTTGATGGTGGGCGGCTGCGCGGTAATATCCCAACCACATTTTTCGTGAGAAACATCCTTAACCGCATGGCCTAAGCGGGTTTCAATCGTCATAACCGCCTGCATCGCAATGCGTTCAACACGCTTGCGGGCAGCGGCATCTATGCTAAATGTCGATTCACCTTTACGCTGTGCCAATAAGCCATACGGAATCACTAAAGCGCCGCCGATCACAACCGGCTGGTTTGAGACCACATTGGCCATGTCGCCCAGCTCTTTTTTACGTTGTTCAAGACGTGCCGTCAGTTCTTCTACCCTGCGTTTGGCATTGTCAGGTTGCAATTGCGGCTGTTTACCGGCTGCCACATCGTCTGTCAGTTTAATGTAACGATCTGACCAATAATTAATTTCCTTAACTAAGCGCTCATTGACTGCCGCCAGTATTTTGTCCGCCTGTCGTTCTCTGCGCGTTTTAATCTCCTGATAATGCTCTGGCACCAACTGCTGGCTGGCATGGGTGAGCGCCAAACTATCCAGGTTATTGCTTAGCCAGGGCGCAGCGAGGATGTCCGTTATCAAAGCCAGATCATCGCCAGCAATCGGCTGTAAATCCAGATGCGGTGCCCAGCCGGCATGATAGGCTACGCCTTGTTGGTCAATTTCGACAAATTGCAAACGCCGCGAAACATGACGGTCATCACTGACCTGACGGACACTGTGGTCAATCATAAACAATACTTTCGGCTCCAGGCCGTCGTCATTGGGATCAACCAATACTGCACCTTGCTTGAGTTTGCCGCGATGCGCTTCCAACTGCAAATCGATAATGGCCTGCATCAATGGATGGCCTGGATGAATCAAATCCGCCATTGGTTTACCATGTAGCCGGATCAACTGTTTTTCAAAACAAATACGTTCGTATTTTTTTAACACTGGCGTACGGGTTTCACCAATCACCCGATCCCGTTCTCTGATGATGGCTGGAACGTGGGTAATTTCATAGCGCCCTGTCTCGCGGCCACGCAACTCACCACCCAACGTTTTAAAGGCTTCGGTAAAAAATGCGCGGATAAAATAAGGCTGCAATTTACGGGCTTCGGCTTTTTCCATATCTTCTTTAACCGCATAAAGCTGTTCCAGCCCCATGTGCTCTTCCACCAGAGCATTACGTTTCAGTATGGCTTTAAGATGCTCGGTATCCAGTGCGCCTTCAATGGCTTGGTCAAGCCGGGCCTTAACATCTGAACGATCCCCATAGCGAATGGCATCAATCAGCAAATCTTTAAGGGAGATGTTATCGAAGGCTTCACCCAGAATATCAAAAACACGGCCACCCAAGGCGGCACGTTCAATTTCCAGTTTATCCAGCAGTTTTTGGAAAACGGCACCTTCACGGGTTTCGTTGGCCACAATATTCCAAAGATGACAGACTTCCGTCTGACCTATGCGGTGAATACGTCCAAAACGCTGCTCCAATCGGTTAGGATTCCAAGGCAAATCGTAATTGACCATTAAATTGGCGTTCTGCAAATTAACACCTTCACCAGCGGCATCGGTGGCAACCAGCACAATCACATCAGGGTTATTACGAAACTCCTCCTGGTTTTTTCGCCTTTCATCGCGGTTAGTACCACCATGTATAGTCAGCACCGCTTCGGGGTTACCTAACAAGCCGGTGATCCTATCCAGAAGATATTTCAAAGTGTCACGATGTTCAGTAAAAATAATCAGTTTACGAAGACTACCTGCCTGGGTGCGCATTTCCGGCGTGTCTTGCAGCAAAGAAGATAATTCCTCCCATTTTTTGTCATTGCCTGACTGGACAACATTACAAGCCTTGGTTTCCAGATCTTTCAGAATGACAATTTCAGTATAAAGCTCGTCGATGGTTTGCGCTGCTGTAGCCTGGTCAACCACGTCTTCTACCCAGTCTTCGTATTCGCCGGCCAGCATTTCATCTTCGGCTTCGTCAATGTTATTGGGAACATCTTTGATATTATTGGCTAAGGTCTCAGCCAACTTTTGCCCCCGGTGCACCAACTTTTCTTCTTCAAGCCTATCTTCCAGCCGTTTGCGCCGACGCTTGATCGATTGATAAATTGCCTCTGGACTTGAAGCCAGGCGGCGTTGCAATTGGGTCAGTGCAAAGCCCACCGTGCCTTTACGCTTACCATCCAGGTTATCAGCCCGATTCATCTCATTACGGACATAATTGGTCACTTCCGAATAAAGGGCTGCTTCCAGCGGCGATAATTCATAGTTAGCCGTATAAGCACGGCGTTCTGGGAATAACGGCGTGCCATCAAACTTCAGCAAATCTTCCTTGACCATGCGACGCATCATGTCGCTAATATCAACCTTATGGACACCTTCACGGAACTTGCCATAAAAACGGTCACCATCCAATAAAGAAAGGAATAACTGAAAATCCTCCTCCTTGCCATTGTGTGGTGTGGCAGTCATCAACAAATAGTGACGGGTAATGGAGCCCAGTAATTTACCAAGCTTGAATCGCCCCGTCTCATTCACTTTGTTACCAAAGTAATGTGCTGACATTTTATGTGCTTCATCGACAATGATTAAATCCCAGTCGGTATGTTTCAATTTCTCTTGAAAATCTCCATTTCGGGATAATTGATCAAGCCTGGCTATGAGCTGATTTTGCGCTTCAAAGTAGTTACCAGAAGCACACTGCTCCTGTTTTTCCCTGCTTAAAATTTCAAAGTTAAGGCCAAACTTTTCCCGTAGTTCATCTTGCCACTGCTCAGTTAATGAACCAGGCGAAACAATAAGAATGCGTTTGGCATCCGCCCGTATAATCAGCTCACGAATATATAAACCCGCCATGATCGTTTTACCGGCACCAGGATCGTCCGCTAAAACGAAGCGCAAGGGTTGTCGTGGCAACATGGATTCATAAACCGCAGCGATCTGATGCGGCAGTGGGTCAACATTTGACGTATGAACGGCTATCATTGGGTCGAACAAATGCGCCAAGTGAATTCGATAAGCCTCCAAACCAAGTTTAAATTCCTGTCCTAGGGCATCAAAACTCCAAGGCCGACCAACTTTGGCCATCTCCAATCGAAATTCATCAGTTCGAAACAATGATTGAGTACCTGGCTTGCCTTCCTGATCGACGTAGAAGACATTAACAGAATCGGAACCAACGGTTTCCACAAAGACAATTTTGACTACTTTATCACCCTCAAGACCCCGAATTTGTGAGTCTTTTTTAATGTCTTCTAATTTTAGCATGTTGATTGGAAACTTAATTTTCTGTTATCCCGTTAGTCGTTAAACAGAATCTGAATTTATGTTGCTAAATTATAGTGGCAATCAACCTGATGGCATAAAAATAAAAGAATCAGATAAAATGAGAACCAAATTTTGTAACCTATTCTAAAGCGCACACCCAAATAAGGTGACTTTTCGTAGAGTTTTAAGCCGTTTCCCCCTGCCCTGCCCTCTTTTGAATCACGAAAATCAATAAATTGGTCATTGACACTTTGACTAATACACCAATTTTTGTAACCTAAAATCCTTCTGCAGCGTGTGTTGATTAGTCTTT
>SBAV01000178.1 GCA_005239965.1 Methylobacter tundripaludum | reverse complement strand
CGCCCATCCGTTGCCAAACAGCTCAGATTACGCGGAAAGTAATCGCCGCCTACCATATCCAAAATTACATCGACACCGTGTTTATTGGTCACTTGTCTGATTTCTTCAACAAAGTCTTGGCTGTGGTAATTAATAGCCGCATCAGCGCCAAGATCAGCGCAGAACTGACATTTAAGTTCAGAACCGGCAGTAATCACCACCTTGGCACCAAAGGCCTTGCCCAGCTGTATCGCCGTCGTGCCTATGCCACTGCTGCCACCGTGTACCAACAACCATTCATTGGCGGCCAGTTTGGCCCTGTCAAAGACATTGCTCCATACGGTAAAAAAAGTTTCTGGGATGCCGGCCGCTTCTATAAAAGACAGGTTTTCCGGGATAGGTAAACAGATCGTTTCGTTGGCAAGACAGTATTCGGCATAGCCGCCTCCTGTAACCAAGGCACAAACAGCATCGCCTGTTTTTAGATGATTGATCTTATCACCCACGGCAACTACAGTGCCCGCCACTTCCAGCCCAGGAATATCAGAAGCGTCCACTGGCGGTGGGTACAGGCCTTTACGCTGCATGACATCTGGCCTGTTAACTCCGGCGGTGGCCACCTTAATCAGCACTTGCTCGCCGGTTGGCGTGGGCGTGGCGCGCGTTGTGGGGCGTAAGCTGCTATCGACAATTTCGATGGTGTGCATCTCTGCGGGTATTTGCATGGCCTGGGTTCTGTAAAAATCGCAAAGCGGGTATTATATTCCGTTCATTTTAATCTGTAGTGGATAAGGCCAAATACACATGATTCGGGCGGGCATTGTAGGGGGAACCGGCTATACCGGTGTGGAATTGTTACGGATATTGGCGTTGCATACGCATGTTGAGGTGGCGGTGGTGACTTCAAGATCGGATGTAGGCACCCGCGTTGATGCGCTTTATCCCAGTTTGCGCGGCGCTATCGATGCTGTATTTAGCGCACCCGATGTTGCGGCATTGAGTAACTGTGATGTGGTGTTTTTTGCAACGCCCAACGGTACAGCCATGTTGATGGCAGAGCAATTATTACAGCAAGGCATTAAAGTTGTTGATCTTTCTGCCGATTTTAGATTGAAAAATGCAGAGGAATGGCAGCACTGGTACGGCATAGAACACGCTTGTCCAGCGTTACTGGCAGAAGCGGTTTATGGTTTGCCGGAAATCAATCGGGAGGCTATAAAAAACGCCAGGCTGGTGGCCAATCCTGGTTGCTATCCCACAGCCGTGCAATTAGGTTTTTTACCGTTGCTGGAAAAAGGTTTAGTCGATCCCCAGCATTTGATTGCGGATGTCAAATCCGGTGTCAGTGGGGCAGGGCGTAAGGCAGAGTTGGCAACTTTGATGAGCGAAACCGGCGAAAGTTTTAAAGCTTATGCAGTTGCCGGCCACCGGCATTTACCCGAAATCACGCAAGGGCTTGAATTAATCGCCAAACAATCCGTAGGCTTAACATTCGTGCCGCATTTAACGCCGATGATCCGTGGCATTCATGCAACATTGTACGCACGTCTCAATACAGATGCCGATGATTTACAAGCGCTGTTTGAACAAAGCTATGCTGATGAGGTCTTTGTTGATGTATTGCCTGCCAATTCGCATCCGGATACACGTAACGTCAGGGGCAGTAACAACTGCCATATTTCCATACACCAACCACAAGGGCAGGATACGGTTGTGGTGTTGTCGGTGATTGATAATCTGGTGAAAGGGGCGGCAGGACAGGCGATTCAAAATATGAACTTGATGTTTGGCTTACCGGAACAGAGCGGCTTGAGTACAGTGGCGCTGTATCCATAGCTTGACTCTACAACAGTGCCTGTTCATAATCAAATGACTTTTTATTTTTGTGGTGTTTAATTTTTATGGCTAATCCAATAATTTTTACTGACAGTGCCGCTGCCAAGGCAAGTGAACTCATTGCAGAAGAAGGGAATGACAACCTGAAACTGAGAGTTTATGTCTCAGGTGGCGGTTGCTCAGGTTTTCAATACGGCTTTACGTTTGATGAAGAAATCAACGAAGACGATACCCGCGTTGAAAACGGTGGTGTTACTGTGCTGATTGATTCGATGAGCATTCAGTACCTGACCGGCGCACAAGTCGATTACAAAGAAGATGTGTCCGGTGCCCAGTTTGTCATCCGCAATCCCAGCGCGAAAACTACTTGCGGCTGTGGTTCTTCGTTCTCTGTTTAAGAGAAAAACTTTCTAGCAACCTACATTTTATTTGGGTTGAAGAATCGGTTGTCCTTAATTTGCATGAAGAACATGGGGGCGTGGTAGGCGTTCGTGTCGCGGGTTATTGGAATCGGCTCTGTTCCGTCCACAAAGTCTTGCTGGCTATGGTGATCCTGTTAGCGCAGTGCTCCCGATCCCCCTAAAAAATAGAGGAATGTTTAAGCAACATTCTTCTACAAAATTTTTTCCCTATATAATCGTAACGTTATTGGATTACTCTATACCAAATAATCTCCATTTTAACCCAACGTCCTGGCAGGGTTTTTAATGACTACACAACTGCAAATCCGTCATATCGGCTATCAGGACGACAAGCCGCAATTTATTGTTGTACGCCTGAGCGATGGTAAAAGTACGTTGCCTATTGCGTTGATTCCGCCGGAACAAACTATTGTTGAAGGCCGCCCAAATAGCAATCTACAACAGGATTTGCGTTGGTATCTGGAAAAATTTCTCGATTATCCGTTTGAGCCAGAGACATTTACCGCCGAACGTGTGCAAGATGCATTACAACACTGGGGAGAAGGTTGCTTTGCTGCGTTATTTCAGGGACAAGCCTTGCTTTGGTTTCATAATGCCCGTCAGCAAAGTTTAGAAAATTTACACCTTAAAATTGCCAGCAATGATCCACGTATTTTGGCTTGGCCTTGGGAAGCTTTGCGCGACCCAGATGGCACAACGTTGGCGCATACTTGTCGCATTGAACGCCAAGTTGACAAAGTTAACGATCCGCTGCCTTTGCCAGAAAATCTGCCGCAGGATTGCATTAATATTCTGCTGGTGATTGCCCGTCCTTACGGCAACAGTGATGTGGGCTTCCATGCCTTGTCTCGCCCAATGATTGAGCTACTGAATAAGCAACATTTGCCTGTACACATTGACGTGTTACGTCCTCCAACATTTAACCAATTACGCCAATCGCTACACGAAAAGACAGGTTTTTATCATATTGTGCATTTTGATGGACACGGTGGTTATGGTGAGCCTGGACATACAGGGTCGCCACATACCTACAAGGGTTTGCAGGGCATGTTGATTTTTGAGGATGAACAAGCCGAACGCGCGCCCGTAACGGCAGCTCAGCTTACCCAATTGGTAGCAGAATACCGTATTCCGATTATGGTGTTAAATGATTGCCAATCGGCACGGATTGATGAACGCGCGGATGATGCTTTTGCTTCGGTGGCAGCGGCGTTGTTGAAGGCGGGTATCCGAAGTGTGGTGGCGATGGGTTATGACTTGTACGTCAGCGGGGCGCAGCAATTTGTACCGGCTTTTTACCAACGTTTGTTGGAAAGCGGTAATGTGGCGGAAGCGACCCGTGCCTGACGGCAAGCGATGTTGGCACGGGATGGGCGAATTTGTGCGCGTGGTGAATTTCCGTTGCAGGATTGGTTGGTTCCGGTGTTGTACCAGCAAGATGCTGTGATTTTGCCAGCTATTAATCTCACAGATGAACGTCCAAAGCGTGACGAAGAAATTACGTTGCCAGAAGAAGCCTGTTTGTTGGGTGATTATGGTTTTATTGGACGGGAACGGGCTGTGCAGGCCTTGGAACGTGCGCGTTTGCAACAAGCGCAGGTGGCTTTTTTGGTGTACGGTATGGCGGGCGTGGGTAAAACAACGCTGGCCAAAGGTTTTTTACATTGGCTACATGATACCAATGGGTTGGGGGTAGGCGCATTTTGGTTCAGTTTTGATGCCATCCGCAGTGCTGAGTATGTTGTTAATGAGTTGGTAGATGCGCTGTTTGGCACAAATGCACGCGCTGCTCCGCTGGAACAAAAGTTGGCATCTTTGGTGAAAGCTTTGCGCCAACAAGCCTACATACTGGTATGGGATAATTTTGAATCCGCCTCTGGTATACCGGGTACTGAAGTTACGCCATTGTTGATTGAAGAAGACCGTAATCTGTTAAAAAACCTGCTTAAACAACTGCGTGGCGGCAAAACTAAGATACTGATTACCAGCCGTTCGCCGGAAAATTGGCTTACTCATACCGAATGTTACCGTTTGCCATTATCCGGTTTGCAGGGTGAAGAGCTTTGGGAATACTGCAATGCGGTGGTGCGTGATTTAGGATTAAAGATCAAACGTGATGACAAGGATTTTATTGCTCTGATTAATGAATTGGATGGGCATCCATTGGCGATACGGGCGATATTGCTGCGTCTTACGGATTATAAAGCTACCGATTTACTGATTGAAATGAAAAAGCAATTTTCTGGACAAGAAGGGGACGAAAGTACACATCGGATTTTGGCCGCTCTAGGAGTATTTGATCAGTGCTTACCGGATGTTTTTGTACCAATTTTACAATTAATTGGTTTGCATGAGCAATATGTGGATAAGAGGCATATCGAAGCAATGCTTAAAAAAAGCAACCCAAAAACATTAAATAATTTAGATAACTGTTTTAACATATTAAATATAGCCGGACTATTGCATCATATTTCAAAAGAGCGTCTTTATTTGATGCATCCTATATTGAATTCATTTCTAAAAAATAAGTATATAGCTAGCAGTGAATTAATAGATACTTTTGTTATTGTTATGGGAGATTTTGGTCATCAGTTATTTTCAAATAACCACACTATTGACAACAATTTTATTTTTAATTGTTTTTCTAAAAACTTGCTTAATGCAATAAACTTTGCTGAAGAGAAAAGTGAACTCCAGCGTTATTTCTATTTAATTGGACACGGACTAGCATGGTATTTTTCTGAAAATTATGAATTAAATTCCTCATATAATTTATTTAAGCGACTAATAAAACATCACATTGATAAAAATGAAATTAAGCCTGCTTCATTTGCATATCACGCTATTGGAAATACAGCATTTATGCAAAATGATTATATTCAAGCGAAAAATTACTATTTAAAATCTCTCGAGCTAGATCAACAGTGTAATGATCAAGAACATCAAATATTAAACTTCTATGCACTAGGTAATGTTGAATTAAGAAATAACAATTGGTGTGATAGTGAAAATTATTACCAAAGAGCATTAAATATTGCAAAAGATATTTCTGATCAACATATTACTGGAATGGCACTGCATCAACTAGGTATGTTGGAAGAAGATAAAGATAATTATCAAAAAGCAATGGAGTTTTATGAGGAAGCATATACAGCGCTTTCAATTCATGATAGTTAATAAGAAAACTCAGCCGCATGGTTGAAATAATTTTTTGCATTGCGAAACGTTATTATCTCAAAAGCTT
>SBAV01000327.1 GCA_005239965.1 Methylobacter tundripaludum | reverse complement strand
CGGAAGTTTGCCCTGTCGACAAAGTTTCAAATCCTTTGGTCTTTTTTGATGCCAGAAACATCGGTACGCGTGCATTGGGTGCAAAATTAGGTAAATGCACCTGCCTAATAAATATGCCGGCATTACCGTTATCTTTGATATAACCTTCCAGTTCAGGTGAATAAATACCGCCACCGATACGGAGATGCGCCAATAATCCCAAAACAAAACGTTGCAACACTTCAAAGTGTAAGCCTTTTAATGAACCAATGTTTTCCTGCACAGCCGTTAATAAGCCCGTTAAAGCCGAAGTCATTACCTCCTGATTAAAATAACAACTGGCAGCACCACTGCGCTCAAGCGTGCGGCCTATCCGGCATTTAAAGCCCATTTCGCTGACAATCTCAAATTCCAACCGCTTTTGCAATAACGTCAACAAATTAGAACCGTCGGGCAACTTACCTTCTTTTTTTAATGCGTTGAAATCGCGTAACCATTCCAAATCAGACGGCAAAAAAGTACCGATAAAAGTAGCTTCTGTTAATTTTTCCAGCCAGTACGCATTAAAATGAGCAATCACCTGAGTCAAAGAAACCTCCTGTCCGCTCAGGTCTATTACCCGTTTTAACGCCACCCGAAAACCGAATGATCGGGTACGTGCAGCAATATAGCCAGCCCGATGCGCCGTATCCTGGACGGCATCGGAAAAAGCGATCAGTTGCTTGTCACCATTAAAGGGTGAAGCGTTTAACTGGCCGACCATAATGGATGACAAATTGGTCGACCTGGCTCCAATAATCAACAGGCTACCCTTGCTTTGGCAAAAAGGGCAATCTTTGTGGCTCTTATTTTTGGATTCGCCTGTGTGTGCATTTTTTTCCAATATACTATTAACAGATTGATGCGCCCACAGTAAATTTTCATTGCCACACTCTTGGCAACTGGTTTGCGTACGCCTGTTTAAATAGCCGCAGCCTGCACACAATTGCCTATCAAGACTCTCGGCAAAATTTCGGGGCCTATCGATATCCTGCATGGGAAACAACAAACAAGACTTGGCAGACTGTTCAAAAAAAGCCTGATAAATAACCGTCAAGTCCGTTGTGATACGTTGCTGATCTTCGGCTTTTTGAGTTAAAAACCCCATCGCCCCACAATCGCGGCAATGGATAGCCGGCAATGCCACCCGATCTTGTGGCACTTTGCCATCATCGGAAAACAACAATAGCGGCGCTTCGTCTTTAAAGGGTAACAGTACCACTAATCGGCTTAATTCTCTGATCCACAGTTGCATACGTACGTCTAATAACGGCAACAATTTAACTGTATTACCTTGCTGCTCGGTGGCTAACAGTTTTTCAACCACTGGCTTGTCATCAAGTGCAGGCAGAAAAACATCATCCCTGGCTATCGAGACAAGGGCAACCAGGCTGGTCAATAAGTGCTCGACAAATTCATCCGGCATTTCAACCTGAACTCCCAAGCCTTTTTTAAACCGCTGTACCAAATCCTGCCAGTCGCTAACCTGGCCATTCAGCAAACGCAACAGGTTTTGAAATAGGAAGTGCCTTTTTAGGGACCGCGCCAGTTCAACACGCCAAAGCGTTGGATGCTCAATTAACTTTAGCGAATCGAACCAAAGCCGAGCTTGAGCCAAGGCATAGCTGTCCAGATCCGAATAATAATCGGCCTTCAACGCAGCCTGGCTTTCAAGAGGAGGAAAACGAATATGCTCAACCGGCGAAGAGGCCAAATAATCACCTAAGGATTGCCGGTATTCGTTAATTACCGAATATGCGTCAAAATATTCGTCAAACACCGCTGTTGCGTAGCGGATCAAACTCTGCCCCGCATCGTTGCCACCCAGTGTCGCCGATGTGCCTACGCAGACCAAGTGCTGTTTTGGAGTGTCCAAACGGGATTTCAACCGGCGAATTAAGCAGGCCAAATCGGTGCCCTGCGCACCATCAAAAGTGTGCAGTTCATCGACAACCAGGTATTTGAGTGTTGCTTCGGTGTTTTTTGCCCATAAAAGATAATCCTTGGCGCGGATTAACAGGAAATCCAGCATTTTATAGTTGGTCAGCAAGATATCCGGCGGATTGTTGCGGAGCGTTTCCTTATCGGAAATAATATGCAACCGGTCCATGAAAGTAGCAGCATTTTTCTCCTTGTCGCCCACATAAATGCCAGCAGTCACTTTGCCTTTCAATGCCGGATTATCATAAATGGCTTTAGCCAGGCGTTCTGCCTGGTCGGCTGCCAAGGCATTCATCGGATAAATCAGGATCGCCTTAATGCCGGGTTCATGGCGATGCTGATAACAATAATTGAGGATAGGAATTTGGAAACATTCGGTCTTACCTGAACCAGTGCCGGTTGCCACCAACGTGGATTTAAAATCGACACCAATGCGCTGAAAAGCCATTTCCTGATGTTTATGAGGGGAAAATGCCAAGGGGACATCGGGGAAAAAACCGGCTTTTCCCGAGCCTTTATCAAACGGCAATTTAATCGACAAATAAGGCCCTTTAGCCAATAACCCCGGTGTGTTTAAAAAACGCTCCAGCATGCCGTCAAAAAAAGGGGTTGTCGTTTCAAAGCTCAAACGTAAATAATCGCTGACGGCTTGTTGTAATTGTTGAGCTAATACACTGGGGTTCATGGCAGAGACGTAACGTTGGGCAGGCAAGGCAGCCTGTCAATAAAGGTGGGAATTTAACGGACACGGCTTACGCCTTTATCCATCCTACAAAACGAGACTATTTTTTAATTGCGCTACCACCGCCGCTGAAATACGGTAGCCAACTTGATTAAGCCCAGTGATTAATGCCTCGGCATCAACAATCAATCCTTTTCGTTGCGCGGCAAATAACAGCGCAGCCGTACCCACTATAACCAATTGCTGACGCAACGCTTGTTTTCGTGCTAAGGCATCATCCAGAATGAGCAAGGTTTTAGTGTCGGTTTGTAAGGCATACTCAATACTGGATTGCTCACCTGCTCCCAGACTTCTTGATAAGTTATGCTTAAAATCCGGATTGGCCACGCACTGGAGCCAGCCTGCATCTAAAGCCTGTTGGATTAACAACACCTCGGCAGACCGGCCACGCAAACATTCATCTGCAACAGCCTGGGTAATGGATACAGTTGGGAACAACGAGGACAGCAAGTGCAGTTGGTTGATTTTGGCCAACGCAATAACAGGCCCCGCATCAGCAATTACGACAACCATGAATCCAGCGTTGCCAATTCTTTGGCGGTTTGCTGGTCGGGCATTACCAAATCAATATCCAGCTGGGTTAAATGCTCGATAAATTCGGACAGGCTTAGGCCGCTGATTTGCGCCGCCGCGCCTAATGACAGCACCCGATCTTTAAATAAACTGGCTGCCAAAGCAGGTTTTAACTGCTCGCTGATATCGCCCAGTGAAGTTTTGATATTTAAGATCATGGCATTGGGCTGATTGCCTTTCAAGATCAATACCGGTTCCTGTTCGGCCTGTCTGAGGGCTTCTGATGGGTTGCGTTTTAAATTTCTGACGTTGGTTGCGTACATGGCCGATACCCACAGTAAAAACACAAGTGTAGTCCACGCCATGGGTGAACGCAATGCTTATTTTTTGCGTTTATTTTGCATTGCAGTTGCGTTGTTTAACAATTCGACCGTTTCAGACCAATACCCGTTACACAATTCAACAAAGTGCTGCTTTTCAGCATTGTCGGGCAATTGTGTAAGATCACTCAGAGCCTCTAAATCTAAAATCGTATTTTGATAATCCGATAAGCACAATTTGTACTGATAACGATCTTCTTGCGACACAACAATCGGCGGAAATCCTGATTTCAGGACGGGCAAATTCGCCAGTAAACGAGCCATTCGGCCATTACCATCAAAAAAAGGATGTATTGTTACAAAACTCAAATGCAATTCCGCATACATTTTAACGGCTTCCGCTTGCTGCCAAACCGTTGCAAGACTCAGATTCAAGTTTTTCAGCCATTGCAACATTAAGCCGTCAATACTTTGCGGCGATGGATATTCGCGCCACGCTTGTTTATTTTCTTTGTTAACGTAAGTTGTAAAATTGCTTTGCGATTTCCATTTTCCAACCGGCTGGTCAATATCAATAACGTGCTCTGTTAATACTGTTTCATGCAATTTAAACAGATCGTGTGGGGTTATTTCCGGCGAATTCAACAACTGGTAAATCCGCTCAATAGCTTTCGCATGGCCATAAACTTCATTGTGGTCCTTGAGCGGTTTGCCTTGAATGGTCAGCCCTTCTTCAAGTATAAAATCCGTTTCGCCTAAGGTTAAACTATTGCCTTCCAGCGAGGTGGAATGATGCGTCCAGACATTACGAACTTGCGCTAGCAGTATGTTTTTTATGTCGGGATCAAGATGATCATAAAAATACTTTTTATCTGACATAACCCCATTCCTTGAACTGTGGTTGCTCGGGGTCATATTTAAACGTTTGATAATAGAAATACTCTGGCGCTAAATCTGCCCCATTTTCCCAAACAACGGTTTCAAGTTTTTCATCAACGTTGAAGTTGGCAAACCATTCAACATGTTTTAGCGGTTCAGAAACCGAACCTTGCAACACTTCACTTAAATCAGCAATGCCTTTTTTACCCTTATTAAAAGCGACTTCAATACGGTAAGTCTCCAGATAACGCGCTTCAGTAACTTTTAAAAACATAATTTCTCGGCTACAAATTAACATCAAACAACTGATTAAAAGCTTTGATAGTTGCTTGCTGATCACTATCAGCCAAAATACCGGCTTTCCTGATGACCAAACGATTATCCAGCGTAAATAATTTCATACGGATAATGGATGGCGAAGAGAGTCCGGCACAAGCTAAATCGGAGATTCCCACATCAAGTAACCAATTGGAATTTTTTGCGCTGGTTATCATCGCTAAAACGGAATGCCCCACGGAGGTGTTAAATGTGGTATTGGATAACACCAAAGCCGGTCGTCTTTTGCTCGCGTTTTGATCAGTGAATGGAAAAGGCACGACCACCACGGAAAACTTTTCAAAGATCAGCATAAGCTTCATCGTCCGCAGCAGAATTCCATTCGCTCAAAGTACCTTGCAGTGCTCCTGTAAAGGCCGCATCTATAGGCGGCGCTTTACGTAAATGAACACCGGCTTGATCAATTTCAAAGACAATCGCATCGCCTTCACGCAGTTTCAGGGCTTCCAGGACCAGCTCTGGAATAATGGCCTGATTATGGTGAATTACTTGACTACTTGTTTGCATACGTTCAACTCCAGGTTAGTAATAAGACTTCCACATTGTTTTATACCACAACGGTTTAACTCTTTAAATGTTGTTCAAAATACCGCCAAACCGTTTGGTAATCCTGTTCACGGCTGCACAAATCAAACGGGGCGACGTATTGAATTAGACGCTCTATCGGACCGTTGGGGACGGTATCATCCAGAATGGTACGTTCGATGATGGCGCAATCCAGTTTTTCGACATCTTCCCAGCCGAGGGTTTTGGATTCAGATGTCCAGTCGTGGGTATCGATGACGAATTGGCCATTTTTGGGGCTGACGTGTTCGGCGGACCACTCCAGCCAGCGATCTTTGATTGCTGGAGGCGGAGTTTTAATGTGGCAAGGTGTGTCGCTTTTATTGGCTTTACGCGGCAAACCAACGCCCACTAAGCCTTTGGAGATGGTAAATACGATGCGCCCTGCCCTATCGTACCAGGTGTCTTGTTCGTATTGGCGCATTACTGGAAATTGCACGCGGTAGATGGTTTGCAGTTCTTCCAAGGTTAACCCTAAGGCCATTGCTGCCAGTACGTCTATTTCTACCAGGGCTTGGCGGCGATTGTAGTCGGTGCGTAAGGCACAGTTGCGTTGCCAGTTTGGGGTAAGTTGCTGGAAAAAACTGTTGGGTAGGCGCGGGTCGGATTTTGCCCAGTGGTCTTGGGTGAAGGTGGGTTGATAGCAGGATTGCCAGAGATCGGAGTAGTGATTGTTTAAAGCGTTTAGCGATAAAGTCCGTAGATGTAATGATGGTCGATAAATCTCATTAGATAAAACGGGTAATTGATTAATTAACGAAGTATTAGCATGCCCCATACCTGTGCTTTTAACACGGTAATCCACCGGTACAGATAAACACATTGCACAATAATCCAACATGACGCGATCATCCATAAAACTTGTACTCAAACAAGTATTGATATGGGTGACCTCTTTTGGAAGAATTCCACAAATTAAGGTGCGTTCAGATGATGATCCAACCATCTCTCGATTCACAAACCGATAATACTCCGTCACCCGTTTCGCCTCAGTTTTCCCTTCTTCTATCCACGATACACACGGAATGCGTTTTTCATATTCGGTAGGCTCACAAGCTGGCAGATAGTTGCTGCGCGGCAAATAATCATCAGGTAAGTTGGCAAGATCGAGAACATCGTAATCAGCATTGAGCGTACAAGTTTTACGCGGTGTTTTATAAAATGGCGTACCGACAAAAAAATGTGGGCCAGAAAGTATCCATTGTTCTACTGAATCGGGAAATTGTGTTTGACGTTTCATTGTGCCGTCTTTTTGCGAATTGGTTTCGTGCCACATTTCCAGCGAATAATACTCACCTTGCAAATCGCCCAAACGTTTGGGTTGCTTAGCAAATTTTTCCAAAACCTGAATCAATTGCTTGGAATGCAAAGCCGGTAAACGAGCTTGCAAGACTGGAGTCCCTTCAGAATCGTAGAGTTTGGCAAACAACGCCAAGGTCTTTTTATCAACCACAATAATCCGGCTTTCATGTCCAATCGTATTCCATTTTCCTTCATCCGTTTTAATGCCGGGTACTACGCTAAAACCATCATGTTCATAACATTGGTTAATGGTTTGCGGGATAAACAAATTGGCTAGGTGTTGAAAATGGGGTGCAGTAGCTTCAGCGTAAATATTGACGCTGTATTTCGTGGCATGATGAACTTCGGCGAACAAATCCATTTCGTTATGAAACTGAAAATGCGCACGTAGTCTTGGGTAAACCGCAGCACGAAATAACCCACCTTTCGGGTCATCATAAACACCTTCAGGATGTAAAAAACCTGCCACGCCTTTGGAATTACTCGCCATCCACGCCTGCGGTAAAAAACATTTAAACAAATTGGTCTGTATGCCTTTTAACAGCGGGTAATTCACCTGTGCATTTAGAAAATTCTGTGTGCCTTCCGACTGTTCAAACTCGGCAAAATAATCCGCTTGCAGTTTCGGATAGTCGTTAAAGCTCTCTTCCCTGAGTTTATTGAGATCACTGGCGGAAAAGTTACGCAACACAAACAACGGATTGGCATCGCCCATAATGCCCGCTTCCTGCCATTCCACTTTCAACCAGGGCGGATTACCCAAAATCAAATCAAAACCGCCGTTGTTAGCAAAAATATCCGCCAACTCCAGCTCCCAATGAAAAAACTTATGTTGTTTCGCCAATCTATCGGCAAGGTTTAAGCGCGGGTTTTCAGCAATAATTTTTTCAATGTCCAACTGACCAAAGCGGTCGTTAAAATCCATCGTCAGTTGCTGCGGCAAGGTATCAGGAAACAAATCGCCCGTTTGCCCCAGCTCGGTAATCGGTTCCAACGTACCGCCCATCAACAACCAATTCAAATCGAAAAAATACTGGTTCCTGTCCGGCAACAACTCAGCCTGATTCAGCGGCCAAAACCATAACGCACACCAATAATCCATCACCAATTTAAGGCGGCGATACGGCGAAGAGTTTTTCAAATTTTTAGACTGGCGCTCCTGCTCCAGAATATGCTCTTTCTGTGCCAAAGCGCTGGCTTTACGGCTGATATCTTCCGGTTGCCCCCAAATAGTCAGCGGATCGGTGGTGCGGTCGCGGATTTTGGCTTGCTCAAGGCTATGCACCTGCCAAAGCTCATCGATTTTGCTGGAAAAACTTTGCAGTTGCTTAATCTGCTCGACACTAAAGGGCTTACAAAAATCCTTGCGCCATTCGCTAATAGTTTTAATCGTCTGCGCTGCCAAGCCTTTAACCACTTTGTCCTGGTAATTGGCCATATTGGGATCAGGCAGCAAAAAATGGTAAATGCGCTTGCCGCGCTCATTCAACAATGGCTGATTATTATGATCCGTTGCCGCCCCGCTAGAATCAATCTGCTTTGCATCAGACAAGCCATAAGGATTTAACCGGCTGGGCGTGTAGTTAAACCAAAGCTGTTCTTTTTTTGCTTTATTGAGCACATCAGGCGTAAACACTTGCCGCCGTGCGCCAATCAGCGAATTACCGTTAAACAACTGCAAGCCAAACCACGGCACAAAACCGCTTTTATGGATGGAATTCAGCCATAACGACACTTCAGCCAGTTCCACCGCCACCGGGTTTAAGTCGATACCGAAAACATTGTTATCAGCCAGATACAGTTTGATTTTTTGCAGTTCGTCAGCGTAATCTTCATGCGCCAGACGATTGCCGGTTTCCTTTTCCTTGCGCTGAATATAGGCAGTGGCAAGCTGGTTAATCGCTTCGTTCAAAAACGCCGCCGAACCCATTGCAGGCTCTAAAATTTTGAACTTTAAAATATCGTCAGCACTTTTATCTTGCAGCAGTTCTTTCAGCGCATATTTCACCAAGGCATGGGTCAATACTTCCGGCGTGTAATACGAGGCCGACTTTTCCCGATCCCGACCGCTCATACGGTAAATAAACGTGCCTTTGGAATAAACCTTAAAACCGCCCTGCTCGTTGAGTACCAGTTCGGCTTCGGTATAATGCTTAAGCTCTGCTTCCGGCACAAAATACGCCGAATCCAGTTCATTGGGTTGGCTATCAGCTTTTTTGACTTCGTATAAATCATGCGGGGCAAAAAACCCCTTGTACGACAATAAAGCCTCGTACACCGCGCCCAATTGGTTAATGCCCAGTTGCGCGTAGGAGATACGACCCCGGCGTTGAAAGCGCCCGTTACTGGGTCGGGTCAACGACATCAACTGGATGATTTTTTTCATCAATTGATTAGGAAAGCGCACGCGGTTTAAAGTCGGTGTGCTTTTTGGATCGAATAGATGGCTTTTAAGCGGCGTGATAGCAAAGGTTTCAATATCACCGCTGGCAAAAACGTTGGTGTTCGGTTGCGACTGAAAACCCTGGTCTATCAAATCAAACAGTAATTGAATACTGTCACTGATGTAAGTGCCTTGCTGCGCTTCTTCCGAGTGCAACTTGACCATTTCCAGGTCACGCAGCGATTCCAGGCTGTAGCCTTTTAGGTAGGCATTGGAGGTCTTGATCGGCACATAATCCAGTTCCGGTCTGGCTTCGATGTAAAACAGAAACAACAGCCGGTACATGAAACGCAGGCATTCGCGGCTGAGGTTTTCCGCTGTTACATCGTAATCTATCTTTTCTTTGCTTACCTCGCGCCAGTAACGCATGGTTTCGTTGCCCAAAAGTTCCACGCATTCACGCAGGGCGAATTTTAAATCTTCGGAAACGGCAAAAGCGTGTTTATGGGCATTTTCATCCAGGCTATCCATTAGGCACAGGCCTTGCGCGGGCGTTAAATGCTCTTTGACCAATAATGCGGCCATGGCCTTGAAAGTACTGTCTTCACGGCGACCAAAAATCTCCGCTAGATCAAACCGTAATAGGCGTTTTTCATGCCATTTACTGCGGTCTATTAACAGCAATTGCGTGTCGCTGAGCAATAAAATCCAGCGTGGCGGATGGTCCAGCCCGAAAATGGCTTTATTGATGAGCTCTTCAAGCTTCAGTACCAGTAGCGAGGATTGTGGCTCATGTCCATAAAGCCATTGCTCCGATTTTAAGGTGAGATTCAATGGATCATCCTTGTCTTCAATAGCGTTCAATGCCCCTAACACCCATAAAGCTGGATTCATCCCATGCGCAACTTCGGCCAATAGCGGGATTTCACCCATATCGCCCAGATTCTTCATGGTAGGTTGCCACGCATAGCCCAACGCGGTCAGCAGTTTGGCAAAAAAGGTATTTTGCAATTCCAAGCGCGATTGGAGTTCACGGTCTTTTTCAAGTTGATTTTGCAGACGGGAAAAATCTTGTGACAGCGAACGCAATCGAATCCAGGGTGCGCGTTGTTCGGCAAAAGGATCGGGTTTTAGTTGGCCGTTTTTTACTGTTTCCCGGTACTCATCTTCCATCACCTGCCATTGGCTGATGATGTCTTTGAGGTCGCCTTCAAAAATCGCCGACAGGTAGTGGTGGCTATAGTATTCGTTTTCGTTGGTAATACCGGTGAGGTCTAGCGACATTATGGATTAATCCGTTATTTATTATTGATTTCTAATCCGTACGCTACCGTTTTCACTGTGAATGTAAAGGTTGTAGTTTTACATTCATGCTTGAACAATAGCAGCGACGATTTGAATATAGGGCTGGTCTTCGGTATTCATGGTTTCTTGTATCCATTGCCGATATTCTTCGAAGCGGCTGCGAATTGACTGACTTTCTTCTTGATAACGCTTTTCTTTGACTGTAGCCAATTGGGATTCAATGAAAATATCAAGTTGCGCAAAATGCTTATGCTCTAGCGTTTTGAGTTTTTCCAGTTGCAAATCCAGTTTGGGCCGAGTTTCCTGTTCGAAAGCTTTGCGGTAAACCGTCATTTGCTGTTTGACTTGCTTGACCACTTCCGGCAGTTGTAATTTTAGGTTATTCAAAGCAAGTGGAGTTTCACCAGAATTAGGGAGTCCTTTTGTTAAACCAGTGCGTTCAAGCACATCTTCCAAGGTATCAATACTGTTAAATTGTCCGTCAATAAAGCTAATACCTAACCAGCGCTGAATCAGTGGTTGTCCTTTTTGATTGGCAATCAAACTGTAGGTGATATAAATTGCCTCACCTTCCAGCAGCTTATCACCCGCGACAATGATCGGAGCTTGTTGGCGTTTAAAACCGCTGGCCACTTTATTATTAAGCCACTGAAATACCGGATGCTGTTCCCAGAGATAATGTACACAGGGCCAGCTTTGTTCGGATTGTCGGCTTTCTTTAATGGCTGCTTCTATCGCTGTTTTTTCAGCGGATAAAATAAAATGTCCATTAGTGGGCCAGATTTCTTTGCTTAAATGCTTAAAGCGTTGTTCAAGGCTGGTAGGGGCAGTAAATTCGATACGTTGCAGTTGGGCATTGGACGTAATTTGAGTGATGCGGTCACGCGTTTCTTTTTCTGCCAAGCGTTGTATGCCTTTAGCCAGATAATCAAAATCAGAACTGAACAGACTGGGAATTGTACCCGTTTCTTTGAGGGGATCATGGGCAGTGGCCTGATTTTCATTGGCAAACCAGTCTTGTGCAAACAAATCGAATGCTTCGGCCTTGGACTCCAACTGTTGGTCAAAGTCGTTTGCCGCAACGCCTTTTTCAATAGCTTGGGCAGTAATTAACTCCTCGGCATCGCTATCATAAACGCCCATGAATACTGAAGGATCTCCAATGTTCTTGATGGCTTGGTCATCTTTTTCAATCAATACTTCCAAAATACGATTATCGCCTTTAATGATGTCATTGGCACAATCAGTCATTAGATAAATAATATGCGGCGTGTGTTCCTGTCCATAGCGGTCAATACGGCCATTACGTTGTTGGAAAACCATCAATGACCAAGGAATATCAAAGTGGATCATTCGGTGGCTTAAAAAATGCAAGTTAATCCCTTCGGAAGCCACATCCGAACAAATCAACACTCGTACTGGTTTGTTTTCCTGCCCAAAGTCTTCGACGATCTGTTGTTGTTCGATGTCGGATAACATGCCATGAAGCACTTCAATTTGATTTTCTTTGAGTTTTAAATCTTGCTGTAACTGTTCTTGCAGGTAACGTAAGGTTTCTATGCGTTCAGTAAAAATGACTATCCTGTCTTTACTGTTATTGGGTTTCCAGCCTAAACCATCCTTTTGATTGCTAATGGTCTTAAGGAGGCATTGATATTTTGAAAAGCTAGTTGCGTCGATTCGCGCTAATAAATCATGCAGGGTTGTCAGTTGCTCGCGATCTTGTTGATAGGCTTCTTCGTATTTTTGCTCTAGCGTTTTTAGCCGATTCTGTATGGTTTCTCTACAAGCGGCCGGACTGGAAAACAATGCCTTTGTCAAAGTAGTTTTGAACAAGATGCCTGCTGAACGTATTTGATCAATTTTCACAAACTGTAGATTCATCAAGTAATCAAAGGCCGCTTGTTCTACCTGGGACGCATGAGCCTTGATTTGTTGAGTTTTACGTTCCTTAAATTCGCTTTTTACCTGGTCGATGATATCTTTTTTAAAACGTCGAATTACCAGGCCTTTGTCGGCATAATCATCTTTGTTG
>SBAV01000189.1 GCA_005239965.1 Methylobacter tundripaludum | reverse complement strand
GACACAGGAGGAGGCAAGCATCGATTGATTATGCGTTTAAAAATCAATTGGTTTTTTCAACATGATAGGGCGATGTTGATTTAACAAAGTAGAACTAGACTAATCAGAAATGTCAGTCTAAGCTTACGGAAGGGATAGTATCACATAATATGTCATTTTTTTATTAAAAATTGTGTAAATCATAAATGATTTTGTAAAAGTGTATGTGGCATTTGATTTTCTAATCCATTTATTTTGACAGTGAAAAATTTAGTTTAAAAATTAATTAAAACAATATGTTATAGAAAAAAGTCGAACATTGTGTAACCTTATCATTTTGACATGCAAAAAAACTCAAACGGCAAACATTATGATAGCCAGCAAGCCGTACTCGATCAGTTACTAAAGCACAAGCTGGTCGAAGACCTGGTGCATAAACAGGATATGCCGCATCATGATCTGGTGGAAGCGCTTGTCCGCAAAGAGAGCATGGCACACCTGAAGCGGATACTTGACCAATTAGCCCCCGAAGAAATTGCCCATATATTGAAGGAGTTTCAACCAGAAGATCAATTGCTCATCTGGGAGCAATTGAATGATGACCAAAAGGAACCCATTTTGCTGGATGTCCCGATTTCTGTCCTGAACATACTCGATAAACAGGCTTTCAAGATTGAAAAATCCAGAATCAAGGCGTTTGATTTGCTAGAAGGCCGCCTGCACGAGATTTCGATAAATGCCCCCAAAGATTTGATTGACGCCAAACCTATATGGATAGATTTGGTTGCCCCGACCTTTGAAGATCGAATATGGGTCGGTGATATTTTTGGGATAGTTTTTCCTGACCCGGATAAGTTGAAGGATCTAGAATCAAGCGCCCGGTTCTATGTGGAAGAAAACGGTGAAATTCACTTGCATTCGGATTTCTTGCTTGACAAGGATGATGTATCCCGCAACATCGTCGTTGCTTTTATCCTGTATCAAGATATTTTGTTCTCGATTCGCAAAGAAGAATTGCCGATCTTCCGGCTTCAGCGGTTACGGGCGCTTAGCCAACCCAATTATGTTTCCAACTCAAAAGATATACTGCTCGATCTCTATGCAGCCAATGCCGAGTATTCCGCTGGCGCATTGGAAGATGTCTATCTGGCTCTGGAAGTTGTTGGCAATCATGTGCTGAGCAAGCAAATGAGCGATGAAGAAGCCGCCAAAATATTAAATGACATTGCCAATGAAGAGGATCTGAATGGGCGGATTCGGAGGAATGTCATGGACACGCGCCGCGCGGTTTCATTTCTGATGCGCAGCAAGTTTCTTGCCAAAGACCAGCTGGAATATTCCCAACAGATTTTGCGCGATATCGAATCGCTGGATGGTCACACCGCCTTCCTTTTCGACAAGATCAATTTTCTGATGGATGCTGTCGTGGGTTTCATCAATATCAACCAGAACAAGGTCGTCAAGCGGCTGACAGTGGCCAGCGTTGTCTTCCTGCCGCTCAATGTATTGGCCGGTATCGGTGGCATGTCCGAATATTCAATGATGACACAGGGCATACCTTGGCCCGTTTCTTACAGTATTTTTACCATTGCCCTGGTAATTTTCGGGTGGCTTACTTATGTCATTTTGAAGTTTCTTGAAAATCGGGGCCATGGTAAATCAGACAAACACTAGCTGTTTGTTCGAACTGAGGCATAGGTATGTTTTTATTTTTGTTCAGCGCGCCCCACCCGGAAATGTTGCGCTAAACCACTAAAAGTGTTGAGTTTAAGGTTTTGTCACAACCGGAGCAAAGTATTGAAATCAATCGTTAGCCTATTGTTAATCAGGGGATTATTAGCGGTTATCTTGTTTGCAAACGTTGCCGGTGCAAACACGGCCGTTTCTGCCGCATCTCCCATCAAGACAAATGCCGCCATTGCCAAGATGGCCGATATTGAAGTTTTCATTCGTGAAGGCTGTCCACATTGCGCCAAAGCTGAATTGTTTTTGCAGACACTGAAACAAGAGCAGCCGGGACTCAAAATAATCCGGCATGATGTGAACCAGGAAGCCGGCGCCTTACAACGTTTACAAACGATTGCAGAACAGCGGCAAACAGGGACAGTAAGGGTTCCTGCTTTCTATGTGGGTGGGCAACTCATTGTCGGATACTCTGATGCCATAACCACAGGACAGCTTATTCGCCAGGCTTTGGCGCAAATACAACTGCCTTCTGTCCTCCCAAAACAGGATGCTGCCGGTAGCTGTGAAGCACAAACATCACTTTCCTGTGAAGCGGGCACAAACCCCGCCTCTCCTACAGAAACACCGTTCGTGATTGATTTTTTAGGCCGCACTCTGTCGCTGAATGAAATCGGCTTACCGCTATTCACCTTGGCAATGGGGCTTTTGGATGGGTTTAATCCGTGCTCTTTATGGGTGTTGGTTCTAATGATCTCATTGTTGGCCCCCATGCAAAACCGGCTACGGATGTTTGCTATCGCGGGAACGTTTGTTGCCGTGGAAGGGATAGCCTACTTTGTCTTTATGACGGCTTGGCTGAACCTGTTCCTGCTCATAGGCCTTTCCCGAATTTCAGAAATCGCCATTGCGGTTATTGCCATAGCAGCCGGCCTGATTAACCTGAAGGATTTCTGGTTTTTGGGCTGGGGCTTTTCGCTGTCGATCCCCAATGCCGCCAAACCAGGCATTTATGCCAGAATACGGCGAATACTCACAGCCCAAAACCTTGCTGGCGCGATGATCGGTGCGGTGGTGCTGGCTATACTGGTGCAGATAGTGGAATTTATGTGCACATCGGGTTTCCCTGCTTTGTACACCCGAATTTTGACATTGAGCCAGCTGGACACGGTTAGCTATTACGGTTATCTACTGCTTTATAATCTGGCCTATATGTTTGATGACATTATTATTTTAAGCATCGGTATTATTACGCTCAGTCAACGGCGACTACAGGAAAAAGAAGGCCGCTGGCTTAAATTGATCAGTGGCTTGGTGATGGTGGGTTTGGGCGTTTACTTGTTGATTGGGTTGAGCTGAAGCACAGCTGGGTTGTTTTTTTACCTTGTCGTTTATGGACAATAAAGGGGTAGCCGGATTTTGGATTATTCAACCGAGGTTTTAGGTTAATTGGAAGCCACAGTTATGCAAAAAAATTTGTTACGCCTTTATCCTCCTCAACCTGGTGAAGAAAGCGCCATTACAGGCCTTTATCTTGCCCATCAAGTTCATAAATTGGGCAGCGCAGGCTCACCTTTTGTTTATGCCAACTTCTTGTCCAGTCTGGACGGGCGCATTGCGTTGGAAGATGTTTCACAAAACACATCCTATATCCCCAAGCATTTAACAACAGCCTCTGATTTCCGGTTATTTATGGAACTGCATGCCCAGGCAGACTGCCTTATTACGCACGGGGGTTATATGCGGGCATTGTATGAAGGCCATTTGGGCAATATATTACAAGTCAGGGATAACGATCTTGTTGAATGGCGCCGTCACAACGGCTTAAAACCTCAACCCACAGTGATCATTGCCAGCGCCAGCTTGAATTTTCCAATGCACAAAAGCCTGCACGAACATGCTCAGAAGGTTTATATTGCCACAGGAAGCAATGCCGACCCGGATCGCATCCGCTATTGGCACGATTTGGGTTATCCCATCCTTATTGCAGGTGAAGGACGGATGGTTCATGGCGCACCTTTGATTCATGCGCTAAGTGGGTTAGGTTACCAAAGCATTTATTTAATTGCCGGGCCACAGATGCTGGATACAATGATCAGGGAAAAACAGTTATCCAGGCTCTACCTGACCATCACCCACCAGTTGATAGGCGGCAAAGACTTTCGGACATTGTTAACGGGTTCTACCCTTGGGCCAGAAGGTAACCTGATACTTGAATCGATGTACTACGATCCATATTCACCCCCCGGATCTGGGCAGTTTTTCATGCAATTCAGCCCGGAGAGCCAAACAACACCAAAAGCAGGGGCGGAGATTGAGTGAATTACAAAAAGATGAAGTATAAATTCCGTCGCCCAAGGGGAGTTGGTTCGCTTACTTGGTATCTTATTGTATTGCTGCTCCTTAAGCGCCGTGTAAACCGGCATTCAAAATGGGCGAACCGTTTTGGGAGCTGAGAAAGCGCCCATCTGCTAGCATAAACACGCTAAAACGACCGGCTTATCCATCAATTCCAAATCATAAATCTCTCTGAATTGGTGCATACCCACAACCTACGCACAAAAGCAATGCGGTATGGCCATTTGTGCAAACTTTCCCGTCACTCCGAAAAATAATCATAACTTGTTATTAATATTAGCAATTAGTGTGAATAAATAAAATTGGCATATCTATTGCCTTGTAACATATAAAGTGTTTCATTTTTCTACAAAAGAAATAACCGCAGGGTGTAGGTAAGGTGTCCCTGCCTAAGGATAACAATTCCCGGATTACCCAAGATTTTTTATTGCGTTTAAGTTGTAGCCCTCCGTATAGACCGGATGTCGATTTGATGCAAGGATGCATCTTTTTTACCAAGGGCTTATGAGTTAAACCCAAAATAGCCTATGGAAAGTTTACTGTTTCACCCATTTTTGTCGTGCCTGAAGTTGTACCTCTCCTGTAGACAGGATGTTGATTTGATGCAAGGATGCATCTTTTTTTTAAGAGGGTTTTCGAAATCTCACTGTATGCCCCACCCTCAAATTTTTCTGAATAAGTACCAAATTTTCAATCTAATCGGGCTTTCCCTACTGGTTTGCACCTTCGTAAAGAATGACAACCGGAAAAAAATCTGCACAACAGGTAACGAACCTGAAATATTTTGTAATAATAAACGCATATAGCCCTAACAAATTATCAGGCACATGCTGAATGTTTTATTAGTTGAAAATGATATTAATAGTACCTTGCTGGAAAACGCGCTTAAAAGCGAAGGTTTTGATATTCTGAAAATCCAGTGTAGTCCCTTATTTCTAACGCTCGCCAAGGAATCCCGACCTGATGTCATTATTTTTAATCTTGACACCCCCACAGAAAAACTGATCACCGATCTGTATACGCTAAATCAACAATTACCGCTGCCGGTCATTATGTTTGCCAGTCATTGCAGCGGCGAGGCAATTGATAAAGTCATTAAAGCCGAAGTCAGCGCTTTTATCGTCGACGGATTAAACTGCCAACGCCTTAACAGTATCATTCAGGTTGCCATTGCCAGGTTCAAACAAAAGCAAGCGCTAAAAGATGCCCTGGAAGAAGCGCGTATCCAGCTCGAGGACAGAAAGCAAATAGACCGGGCTAAAGCGATTTTGATGAAAACCCAACGTTTTACTGAAGACATAGCGTATCACACGCTCAGAAAACTGGCGATGGACAGAAATATTACCCTGGGTGAAATGGCCCGGAATGTCATCGCCATGGCTGAATTGCTCAAATAAAAAATGACACTATTCTCTATGAAGACGTTTATCAAAGTAATTGAAATATGGGTTCCTGACAAAGAGCGTATGCGATTGGAGTTTGGTTCCGGCTTGTATGGCGCATTAACCGATTTTAAAAACGCCAGTGAACAACAGCATTTTTTCTACGACGAAGGCTTGCCCGGTAAGGCTTGGGCTGCCGGCCATCCTATTGTGCTTACACGATTTGAACAATCCTACTTTAAACGCACGGCAGTCGCCCATAAGGCAGGTTTGACCTGCGGGATAGCGCTACCGATTTTTTCCGGTGATTTTCTGTTGGCTGTGGTGGTGTTTTTATGCGGCGATGATGCAGAACATGCCGGAGCTATTGAAGTTTGGTGCAATGACCTGGCTAACCAACAGTCACTGCATGTTATGGATGGCTATTACGGGTCTCTCGAACATTTTGAAAATATCTCAAGACAAATCAATATGCCTAAAGGCCAAGGCATACCGGGTCTTGCCTGGGAAACTGGGATGCCGGTCCTTATAGAAGATATTGGCAAGGACAATGAATTTATCCGCTCCGCCGATGCACAGAAGGCCGGTATTACCACTGGCCTGGGTATCCCTGTTGTCAATAGCGGCGAACAAAGTTATGTGATGACATTTCTGTCCGCTAAAGCCACACCGATTGCCAAGCGTATCCAAATCTGGATTCCCGAAGGTAAACAATTGGTTTGCCGGCAAGGCTACAGTAAAAACAGCAATAACCTGGCAGAAATTTTTGAAACCATTACGGTCAATAAAGGCGTGGGCGCTTTGGGCAGGGTCTGGCTGACAGGTATGCCTATCATTACCGGAAATCAGCAGGAGTCTGAATACAATCCTGAACTGGATAGCTTGAGCAGTATGCTGGCCATTCCTGTGATCGAGCAGGGCCGGTTAAAGGCCATTGTCAGTTTTTTATTTTAGCCCAACCAACCCTTTTTGGTGCAACCGCACATGAGCTTGCGGGCTGGTTATGTAAAATCCAAGCTTGGTTATTTTTGCCCATCCCCTCGAAAAAGTAAAAGTTTTTTATCGGCTAACTGTCATCCTTGGACGTTACCCAATAACATGTAAGCACCTAAAAGAAAAGCTTTTCTTCCAGCGTCTTGCCGTGGCTCAATTGCCGATAATGCCAGTGGTTGTCATTGATGCACTGCATCAGTTGCAAATCCATTTTGACGGGCGTGTCAGAACTATACTCCACAATAAATTCATTTTTCTGCGGATTGGTAACGTGCAGAACGCCTTTTAAAACCTGGAATTTAGCCATCACTTCCAGTGCAGGACAGGCTTCCATTTGCAGGGTAATAAACCGGGTAGCAGCCTGTTGGTCTTTTACCCTGATTTTTTCCGACTGCATAACACCTTTTTCCAGCAATAAAATTTGCTGGCACAATCGATCCAGTTCGGTCAAATCATGGGAACTGATAATGAAAGTTGTCCCTGACGATTGTTCCGCAATTATTGACCTAACCGTCCGGACATTGACAGGGTCAAGCCCGGCGGTGGGTTCATCCAATAATACCAGCGCCGGTTTCCCGATCAAGGCTTGGGCAATCGCCACACGTTTACCCATACCGTGGCTTAGCACCAGCGGTTTTTCATGGCCACTCTCTTTGAGTGCGACTGCTTCCAAAACCCGGTTGGCTTCCAGATTTGCCTGTTGCGTAGTCAAGCCCTGTAGCCGTCCAAAAAAAACCAGTTGCTCGATAATGGTAAAGCTGGGGTCGAGCCGTGCATCTTGGGGGAGGGCGGATACTTTACCGATAAGTTGCGTTGCGCCCGGTGGATAACCGAACAGCCTGACAGCGCCGGAAGTGGGGCGTAAAAAACCGGACAAGATGCTGAGCAAGGTGGTCTTGCCGGCACCATTGGGGCCCACCAATCCAATTGGCTCACCTGACTCCAGTTCAAAACTGAGATCACTGAGGGCGGCTTTGCCCGAATAAACATGATTAAGGTGTTGGCATTGGATAATTACTGGTTTCATAGCGGTTGCCTTGCCATTATCCAGCGGCCAAAAGCCAGCAAAATAAGGCTTTGTAGTAGGGGAATATGAGCCAATTGCAGCGTTCGCCATTCCGACAGTTGCGCCAAGTCAGATAACTGATAGCCTGGGACCAGGTATTTTAGAACACTGAATGCTGGCAGGTAGTAGGCTAAGATGCTGATAATGCCGGCAAGAAACGTCCAGATGAGAACAGCCCAGGTGGTGGCCTGTCGAGCCGACTTAACCCTGGCGGACAAAACTGCCATCATGGCTGTAAAGGGTAAAATGGCCAGGACTAAATTCACCGTGACGGCTGACAAATTTGATAATGCTGGAGAGAACAACGCGGTATCACGGTATAACACCAATGCCAAAGTGCCGAATGCCGCCGCACTGATTAACAGCGTCTGAATAAGCATCATGCCGGTAAACCGTCCAAAGAATAAACAATCGCGACTGGTCCGTAACAAAATAAAACGCAGTGTGCCACGTTCACGGTCCGAACAGGTTTGATCGGCGGCAAGCATAATACTCAACAGGGGGAACAGGATCAGTGCAAAATGCCAGAACACGGCGAATTCAGGGATGGTCCAATTTTGCAATGAATGAAAACCGATAAAATCAAAAAAGCTGAAGCCTTTTATAACCCCTTTTTCTTCGACCAGCAAGTCAGCAGTAAAGCGAAGCGGATAAAGCAGGATGAAATACCAAACGACCGCAAAAGTTAGCATAGACAGCAAGCCCCTAGGGGTTGCAAAAGCCCTTTTGAGTTCAAATTGGCTGATGAGCAAGAGGTGATTAAAAAAACCAGGGCGCATTGTTTTGCCTTTATAGTCAAATAGTTTAGAGTTTTCCTTGGGATTCTTTAGAAAAGAGCCCTTTTCGGCTACAGATTGCCAATTCGGCATTTAATTTATCCGCATCCCATTTTAATGTCATGGCAATGATGTCGGTAATAGGCTTTAATTCAGATGCGGACATTTTGGCTAAAATGAATAACGGTATTCGCCGCCGTAGCAGATCGTCCAGATGCATGACCATTTCATGACGCGCACAGAAAACTAAATCGGCGGCAATAAAAGGCAAGGACGGAATGATGCGTTTAGCCAAGTTAGGGGCATTGGCAATTAATTCAAAAATCAAGGGAAGGCGTTTGGCGTGCCGTTTAATGAGCCAACCAGCACTGTCATCATCAATGTGCAGGGCTTTTGCATCAGCCAGCATGTTAGCTGACCATAGATCATAATCTGTTTCCGGCAGCCAGGGGAAAGGCCTGCCATTAGTTTGGCAAGGTTCGTTGCGGTGTAAATTGTTACAGACCGTATTGACGATTTGGGCGGCATCCTCGCGTGCCGAGGTAAATTTACCGCCAATCGAAGTCAGCAGGCCGTTACCGGAAATCTTCAATTCCCAGTCGCGACTCACGGCCGAAGGCGTTGTTTTTGCACTTTGTTTTAATACACGAAGTCCCGCATAGCTACCGATAATATCGGACTTTTTCCAGTTTATGGACTTAAGCACCCGGTTAGCTTCGGTCAGCAGGTACTCAATGTCGTCCATCTCGACGTTTACCTGCTCAAGATCGCCGGAATAAGGCGTGTCGGTAGTGCCGAGCAAGGTCAGCCCATACCACGGAATCATAAAAAATACGCGCCCGTCCGCTTGCGCAGTCAATAATAAGGCTTCGTTTTCAAGGACTTTGGGCAGGATTAAATGTACGCCTTTAGTCAGCCTGCACCAAGCCTGTTCGGGTTGGATTTGGCTGAGCCATTGGCCTGTTGTATTGACGATTTGGCGGGCAAACACGTTGACTGATTGATCCTCAATACTGCTATGGACTTTAGCCCCGCAGATTTGGCCGTCATTTTCAAGAAATTCAGTCACTTTGCAATAATTCAAACAGGCCGCTCCAGCGGATAAAGCGCCATCGATCAACTCCAGCGTAAAACGTGCATCATCGGTTTGGGCATCAAGATAGGTAAAGCCATTCTTGAGTGACACAGGCTTAAGGCAGGGAAAATGCTCGGCAAATACGCTTCGGTTAAAACGATGATGCGCTTGGCCGCTACAAAGGGTTCCCGCCAAATAATCATAAAGTGTTAAACCGATTTCCAGACGGAAACCATTAAGCCGGCTACCGGAAAAAACAGGAATGCCGAAACGTAGCGGCCAGACACGATGGGGGGCGGCTTTCAACAGCATCCGGCGTTCATACAGACTTTTTTTTACCAGTTTGAAGTCCAGCGATTCCAAATAACGCAAGCCACCGTGAATTAATTTGCTGGAGGCCGATGAGGTGGCGAAGGCCCAATCACCCTGATCAACGAGCGCAACCTTTAGGCCACGCAACGCGGCATCATAAGCTGTCCATGCACCATAAATGCCTCCGCCACAGATAAGGACATCAAACGGTTGACCGGTTAACTTAGAAAAATCACGCTTCATGACTGCCTTATTCGCTGCTGCATTACAGAGGATAGACCCACATTTGATCCGACGAAGCGTAAAGTGTACAGTTTGAACGATAAAAATGCCATGTTGCCAATTGGACAAGGTAAAACAATGGCTGGTAAAGTTGTTTACGCCATCAAGGTGAAATCAATGCAGCAAGTCATTGCTCAAAAGTTTTTTAACAGGGATCGCCCTGTTAACATGCAGAGAGGACTTACGCATTTTCATCTTGCCAACAGCAGGATTTTAGTTGAACTCGGCATTGATTATACAAGTCCCAATCCCAATACTGTATTATGGACAAGACAGGAAATATTGATCACCCAGTAAAAAGGAAGGGGAGTTTATCTTCTTGAATCAATAGCCCCGTAATTATCAAAGTTGCGGATTATTTATCAATACCTGAGGATATAGATTATGCCTAAACCACAAACCGATATTGTTACCACCCTACTCACTTTGGTGAGTAAAGTTTTTGGCGCTCTAAAAAATCTGTTCAGCCAATTCTTCTCCTTCTTCACCAATTCAGACAAAACCAGTAACACGCCTGAAAATGCGTCCAATCAAAACCAAAAGAAAGCCCTTATTTTTGTGTTGCTGTTGCTTTTTGCCAGTATGTTATTTTTTAACCCGAGTGATGCAATGCGTGATGAAATTTCTTACAGCCAATTTTTAAGCGATGTCCAGTCAGGAAACGTTGATAAGGCTATTGTCACTGAACACTACATTACCGGTACCCTAAAAAAAGAAAATCCCGCTACCAAAAGCAAAAGCTTTTCAACCGTTCCGTTATGGAAAACTGACCTTGCCCAACTACTGCAAGCCAATAAAGTTGATTTTGTGGTACGCAGCGGAGAAAACTGGTTGACGAACATTTTTTTCAACTGGATCATTCCTATCCTCATTTTTATGATGATCTGGTCATGGGTGCTGCGCCGTACCACAGCGGGGGCGCAATCATTTTTACAGGTCGGTAACAAGGCGCGCATTCATCAGGACACCCAGCCTAAAATGACTTTTGCTAACGTTGCCGGGGCGGAAAGTGCAAAACAGGAACTGCAAGAAACCATTGATTTTTTAAAGTCACAGGAAAAAATCCAAAAACTGGGCGGCAGAATGCCGAAGGGCGTTTTACTGGTGGGTGCGCCGGGCACCGGCAAAACCTTATTGGCACGCGCCGTTTCCGGCGAAGCAGGGGTGCCTTTTTTTAATATCAGCGGTTCTGAATTTATTGAACTGTTTGTCGGTGTCGGGGCGGCCCGGGTACGCGAATTGTTTGAGCAAGCCCGTAGCAAAGCACCGTGCATTATCTTCATCGATGAATTGGATGCCATTGGCCGCTCACGCGGGGGGCCGGTGATGATGGGCGGGCATGACGAACGCGAGCAAACCCTTAACCAGTTACTGACCGAAATGGACGGTTTTGACACCTCAGTCGGCGTTGTGGTCATGGCGGCCACCAATCGCCCTGAAGTCCTGGATAAGGCATTGCTCCGATCAGGCCGTTTTGATCGGCAAATTATTATCGACAAGCCGGATCTAAGGGACCGTATTGAGATTCTCAGGCTGCATACCAAAGGCATGACGATGGCCTATAACATTGACTTGACAATCATTGCCAAGCGCACACCCGGATTGGTTGGCGCTGATCTTGCCAATATTGCCAATGAAGCAGCGATTGTAGCTACCCGTGGCAACCACACCAAAATTGAGATGAGCGATTTTGAGGCGGCAATAGACCGTATACTGGCCGGACCAGAAAAGAAAAACCGGGTGCTTAATCCCGAAGAAAAGCGCCGGGTGGCTTTTCACGAATCAGGCCATGCCTTGGTTGCCGAACACGTCCCTACGGGGCAGCCGGTGCATAAAATTTCAATTATCCCAAGAGGCGTTTCAGCATTAGGCTTTACTTTGCAATTGCCGGTGGAAGAAAAGTTTTTATCGACCGAAGAGGAGTTGAAAGACCAAATCACCATTTTACTGGGGGGACGTACTGCTGAAGAAATTGTACTGGGCTCCATTTCTACCGGTGCACAGAACGATCTGGAAAAAGCCAGCGATATTGCCCGTAGCATGATTTGCAGTTTAGGGATGAACCCAAAACTGGGGGCGGTCACTTATGGCAAACGGCAACAATTGCAATTTTTACCCACAGAAGTATCAGAATACCGCAATTACAGTGATGAAACGGCGCGTCTCATTGACACCGAAGTTATTGCCCTGATAACCGAATGTGGCACACAGGCGCGTAATATCATCACCCAGCACCGCGATACCCTGGAAAAACTGGCCGCATTGCTGCAAGAGAAAGAAGTCATCAACAGGGAAGAATTTGAAAATCTGCTTAAAACAGCCAAATAGTACGCCGGGAGGCACCAATATTTGGCTCAACCGGTCATTAGAGATACGCTTATTGGTGTCTCTAATGGCAAGCCATAAACTCACACCTCGTTCACAGCCAACACCGTTTCGTCCCAGCAGAAATTGCAGGAAGAGTTAAGTTCAATTATCCTCACCACCAGGGGGCGGCCAGATACGCCTCCGGCCTGAACACAGTAGGCAAGGTAGTGGTTTTCTCCTAGACGGCTGGTATTAAACTGCCAGATTATTCCATCATCCTGAAAGCTTGGGGCATAATGAAGCCGCCAATCCTGATTGGCTCCCTGGACAAAGGAAAACTGTTGCAAAGGCAGGCTTAGCCCCATTCCCCGCGCTTTGATGTAAGCTTCCTTCAGTGTCCAGTAGCTGAAGAAGCGTTGTTCCTGTTCGTCTGGAGGCCACGCTGATAGCACGTCTTCCGCTTCCATCGGGGAAAACGCATCGCGGCACAGTAAAGGCAAGTCGCTCAGGTATTTATGTTGTTCAACATCTACCCCCACAGGCCTGTTACGGGCAACAGCGCAGGCAACCCGGCCCTGGGTATGGGAAAGATTAAACTGTAGCCAGCCGTAACCGGGATTGGCGATGGCGGGTTTGCCATACGCATTACTGACAAATTGCCACTCTTTTGTGGCAACAGGGGCATAGCGACTTAACACCTGCCGCAAAAATACGTGAGCTGCGACATACAAATCCCGATCCTTCTTAAACTTGAATGAGAGGGCCCGCTGGCGTTCAGCCGCATCAGGAATTTCCTCATCAGTATCTTTGGCAAGTTCAGGCCGCAGCAGGTGGATATGGACGTCATCCGCTCCCAATGTCAGCATCAGCTTATTACAGAAAACCTTTTTTTATTCAGGGTAAACAAAAAGAACACCACATTAGCCAAGACCACACTGTAAAGCAACGCGATGGCGATGCCCTCTAACTGGGAAACAAGCTGGGTAAAGTCGGGCAGGGTAAACAACCCTTTTGAACCGAACAGGGCGACGCACAAGCTGCCCCAAATACCACCCCCCCCGTGTATAGCGACTATATAAGCCGTTCGGACTTGCCATGACCGTTGCAGAAAGTATTTTCGCAACAGGATGAAACCGCCATTATGGATAATCCCGGCAACGGCGCCGACCACCAAGGCTTCCAGGAAAGACAATGTCGGTGCCGAAGCAGCCACGGCCACCAGACCAGTGACAAATCCGCCCAGTGCACGTGTAATATGCCCCCTGTCGATACGGAAATAACGGTAATGTAAAAACGCCATGATCCCGCCCGCCGAGCCGGCCAGCCCTACATTCAGCATCGTAGTTTCAATCTGGTTGCTGGAAATGGACAGCGTGCCAGTCGTTAAGCCTAGCGCACTTAACCACAGGAACAGAACGGCACTGGCGGAATAAACGGGCTCATTTTCCGGTTGGTCGGGATCGTGTGACGGCGGTGTTTGTGCGCTTAGTTGCCATACTATCACCAACGCAAACCATGCGGCAACGGAATGAACAGTGGTGGAGCCTCCGGTGTCTATGAACCCGGCTGATTCCAGCCAGCCTTTATTGTCGGTTATGTAACGCCCAGCCCACGCCCAGTGCCCAAATACAGGAATAAGTACGGCTCCGACGAACAGGGCCAGTAACAAGTGGGCCGCACCGGAAAATTGTCTGCCTACAGCGGTATAGATAATCAAAGCGGCAAGCATGGCAAAGCCTGCCTGATAGAGGAGAAATTCAGCAAAAGCGAAAAGCGGCGTCATATTCGGTTCTATGGCCTTTTCCCCTAGCACATAGCTGGATGTGCCAATCCAGCCTCCTGCCGAAGTTCCAAACATGAGCCCGAAACCGATAATAAAATAGCCAATAAATACGCCCAGACAGACCAACAGCACCCCCTGGTGTTGCGGTGTACCGTCCAGCAAAGGCTTATATTGCTCCCGGTTGCTGGAGAGGACAAAGGCCAAGGGAGTAAGAGACACCAATACAACGGCCAGCAGCACCCATAGGCGGTTTAGGTCTTTGATCATGCTGATTCGCTGATCTTGTTTCTGGTCATTTTGTAAGGTTTGGCCCTGGCTCAGTTTTTCCAGCTTTGTACTAAGCTCGGCCATCTTGAGCAAGGTTTCATAGCCACCGGCGGCATAGTTCTCAACCAGGTATTTCTGCGAACTGACATCAGACGTATTCGTGGTGATTTTACGGTCCAATTCCAATAAATTATCTTTGAATTTTGCATCCATTGCCGACAGGTCTGTTTTTAGTTTTTCAAGGCCCAGGGCATTGGTGGAAATATTGTTACGCATGCCCTCTAACCCTGTATAAGCGTCCTTGAGCTGGTTGCTTATTTGGTCCAGGCCATCCTTGATGGTTGCACGGTTAAGCACCACACCTTTTTTGCTGCTGTCAATCTCTTTACGCAAGGTGGCCAGGGTTTTCTCGATGACCTTAACATTATCCATACTGTTCTCAAGCTGGGCTTGTGCCTGTGTCTTTGCTTCTGTGTCCTCCTCTGTGCCTGTCGCAGATTTATTTTTATCCGTTGCTACCGGTGTGGTTTTTTGTTCAACGGCTGGCGTTGGTGAGGATGATGGGGTTACAGCTGTTTTTTCTTCGCCATAAACCACGCTTTGACAACAAAGCAATAAGCAGAGCAGGCTGATATAAATCCAAGACTGACGGTACTGATTGGGGCTACGGGTGGAAATCGTTGGCATACGTGGATCCTCAATGGTTACTTTTTAGCCAGTTTTACGGGTACTGTTGCCAGCAATTCAACACAAGGGGGTTCTTTGCCGGTGGGTGTTAACACGCCACTTAATTGTTTTAACAAGTCGGTGTCGCGGTCCCGCACGGCAAGTGTCATACTGGTAGGAGCCAAACCGATCTTGTTGATGGGGGTGACAACGAGGTTTGCGTATTCATCCAGTGCCGACTCGAAAACCCTGGCGCTAACAAAGGCTTCGTCTGCCAAGACGGCATCAATCCGATCGAACACTAAATCCACAATAGCTGATTCCAACAATGGATAAGATTTTAAGTGTGCCAAATTGCCGTAGTTAGCCAATAAATAGCTGTGAAAAACAGAACCTTCCTGTACCCCAATCGTTGTACCTTTGAAATCTTCCGGCCTGCTTCTGGCTTGGGCTAATTTTTTCTGGATGAAGACGGGCGTAATTTGGCACAGTGGCTGGGTCAATTTGAGACGGTCGATATTGGCGGGGTGGGTCAGTTTGAGCGCATCGACTTCGGGTGGCAACGACGGATCGATTACCACGACAGCATTCAACTTGATATTTTGTAGCGATTGCACCAGATCGTTAAACAAGCCGCCCACAAAATGGCAGTCTAGTTCTAGCTGGCGGCAGGCCGATGTAACGACAGCCACCAATAAACCCTGTGCCTGTTGTTTATCGGTAAAATAAGCGTAAGGCCTGCGATTGTTTTCAATGCCAATATACAAAGAAGGTTTTTGGGATAGCGCTTCCCCAGCTTGTGCATTTGTAACTTGCCAGCCAAAGAAACAAGCTAACAATAATACCCCTAAGGGGGGCGTAATTCTACTCATGGATTAGCTGCGCTTTTGTCTGGTTCTATGTTTACACCCATGAAAGAACCTGGGGACAACTGTAACAGGGCCCTATCTGAAATCCCCAGCTTTTGCAATTCTTCGAGGTTGATGGCGATTTCCGGCATGTTCTGCAGCCGGTCGGCCAGTTGCTGTACGTTGATGCCGTTCAACAGGCTTCGATAGACTTGCATCTCACCGAGCCCCAAAGGATCGACATCGGAGCGTTTTTCCAATACCAGGCTCAGGTTGGTGTTGTCTTGCCTGCCGTCAAGCGAGAGCGTAGCAGTCTTGAACAAGGGCAAGATACGGCTCAAGTTGTTGACCAGATTTTCATCAATGCCTTCGTAGGCTGAAACATACAAGGTATCGACATTGAGCGACAGCTTACCAAAGCAGGTGATCAGCTCGCGTTCAATGGCTTTCCTGTCCAATTGGGAAAAAGGGATCAGGCACTCAAACAATTTAAAGCCCTTCTTATCGGCCACCTGCTTAACAATATTGTACCCTGAGGCCTGCCTGCCGCTTTCGGTATTTTCATAAATAATGCCTATCTGGCTGAAATTGAGGATAGCTTGGGCCAATTCCAGCAAGATCATTTTGAGGTTGTCACTG
>SBAV01000217.1 GCA_005239965.1 Methylobacter tundripaludum | reverse complement strand
ACAAAGTAGAATTAAGCTCAGTTTCTATTTCAGGCAAAGCGATCTGTTTTTTTATCGTACCTTTTTTTATTAAATGCTGTTTTTCCGCCTTAATTTTTTCAACTAAAACACTCGCCGGTTCATCATCTTGATTTTGTGTTCCAAGCTTGCCACTAACTGCTAATTGCAAGATCACTTGTTTTAAGCTGTCCACATCCTGTTCACTGATAAACAAGGTGTCGAAATTAGCCAAAATCTGTGCCCAGACCGCTTGGAATGCTTGCGTATCTTGGGCTTGCGTGAGCTTGTCGAGTAGCGTTGTTAATAAGGTTTGATGAATTTTGTCGGTATGGATTTGCTTGCTTTCCAGCTTGTCGCATAGCGCCATGAGTTCATCGACTTTGGCGACGATGCGGTGTTGTTCGGCGAGAGGGGGAAGGGGGAAAGGGTTATTGGCAACAAAGTCTTTTGGGACACGCTTTTGCCCCGCCGTCCCAGTCATTTTTGTTTCACCCACCTTTAAAAACTGTGGTGCTTTAAAATAAATAAGAACATATCGTGAATTAAGTGTGTCTTTAAATGGCCTAATTATGTGCAATTCGGTTGTGCCTGCACCAATGCCATTTACAAGGTTTGAAAATACCGCTGCTTTACTGTTTTCAAAGCAAGGCGTGATTTTCGCGACACCAATATCATCTTCGGCAAAATGAGTGAAGCCACTTTTCACTTCACCCCACAATCGTTCCTCCTGACTATGCTCGCCTTTATGTGATGTGCTAATCAATGTCATTGGGATGAATGAAACCATTTGACCATCACTTAATTGATTTCGTGGGTTAACTTGTGAAATGTCAGCAAGCCTTGTCCATTTCCAACCAACAGGCAAATCAAATGATTTTTCATCGTCAGTTATTTCTGGCGAAGTAGGTTGTCTTTTTAGCTTCCCTTCATTTATCAACTTCTGCTTTTCCGCCTTAATTTTTTCAAGCAACACACTCGCCGGCTCATCATTCGGGGCTTGTGGTACCAACAACCCGCGCACCGCGAGTTCCAAAATGAGTTCGCGCAATTTGGCAATGCCGCGTTTAGAGCTGGCGAGCGCGTCAAAGGCTTCTGATTTCATCATCATGCGTTCGCTTTGCTGATGGCAGCATTTAACAGCTCACGCAGTTGATGCCGTAGCGCGGTGATTTCGGCGATTTCCTTGGCGTATTGGCTCAACAGCTCGTCGGGGTTGTGGCTGATGGTTTCGCCGACGTAAGGATTTTTGATGTCCAGGTTGTAGTTTCTGGCCTTGATTTCGTCAATGCTGATTTTCCAGGCTTGGTTGTCCTTGGTGTCATCATCGGCTTGTTTGGCTTCGTTGGCGGCGCGGGTGGCAAAGCCATCGCTTTCTGTGCCCCACCAGGCGATTTCCGGTTCAAACTCCGCAAAGCGCATCGGCTTGGTTTTGTTGTAGCTCTTTACGCCTTCGGGGTAGGGATGTTCGTAAAACCAAACGGTTTCGGTGGCTTTGCCTTTGGTGAAGAACAGCAGGTTGGTTTTGATGCCGGTGTAGGGGTTGAAAACGCCGTTGGGCAAGCGCACGATGGTGTGCAGGTTGCATTCTTCCAGCAGTTTTTCTTTGAGGCGGGTTTTCATGCCTTCGCCGAATAAAAAGCCGTCCGGCAAAACTACGGCGGCGCGTCCGCCGTCTTTGAGCAAGTGGATAATCAGCGCCATAAACAAGTCGGCGGTTTCGCGGGTACGCAGGGCTTGGGGGAAATTGCTTTCGATGCCGTCTTCTTCCTGCCCGCCGAACGGGGGATTGGTGATGATCACATCCACACGGTCTTTGGGTGACCAGCTTATCAGCGGCTTGGCCAGGGTGTTGTCATGGCGGATTTGGTTGGGCACTTCGATGCCGTGCAAAATCATGTTTGTTGTCGCTAAAAGATGCGGCAAAGGCTTTTTCTCAAAGCCGTTGATGCTGGCTTGCAGGATTTGCTCATCCGCAGCAGTCTTAACGGTGTGCTTGCGTTTATGTTCGATGGTACAGGTGAGAAAGCCGCCGGTGCCACAGGCAGGGTCAAGCACGGTTTCATTGAGCTTGGGGTCAATCCTGTTGACCATGAATTCAGTGACCGCCCTTGGTGTGTAGAATTCACCGGCATTACCCGCGCTTTGCAAGTCTTTTAAGATTTGCTCGTACATGTCACCGAACAAATGCCGTTGTTGGGCTTTGTTGTAATCGATGCCTTCCTGGATCTTATTGACAACCTGCCTGATGAGCTGGCCGGATTTCATGTAGTTGTAAGCATCGGCAAAGACGTTTTTTATCACGTATGCCCGTAGATCGTCGATTTGCGGCGCGAGGTTTTGAAGCTCTGGAAATAGGGTGTTGTCGATGAAGTTTTTCAGCTCTTCACCGGTAATGCCTTCCGCATTAGCCGCCCAGGTTCGCCAGCGCAAATGCTCTGGAATGGATGATGCGTAGCTGTCGTTGAAGGTTTCCCACTCTGTTTCTTTATCGTCATAGATTTTCAAAAACAACATCCAGACCAACTGGCCGATCCGTTGAGCGTCACCATCAACGCCCACGTCTTTACGCATGATGTCTTGGATGGATTTAATGGTGTTGCTAATCGACATGCTTATCCTTAATTCTACTTTGTTAAATCCAAGTATCGCATAAGTAGTTGATTTAATTCATACTATAAATATTTTTTTAATCTAGTATATCTCAATAGTGCATTT
>SBAV01000271.1 GCA_005239965.1 Methylobacter tundripaludum | reverse complement strand
ATCTAATTCTAACTTCGCTGCTTTACAACCGACGCTTGAATCTTTAGGAAGATATATCAACATCGTCGGTACGTTAAGAACCGCACTGGCTGCTTATGATAAATCAGTGAAGGCCAAGCCATCTAATATCGCTGAAGTTAAAACAGCTAAAAAAACAGCATTAGAAGCCGTAGCAATAACACAGCAAGCGCTGGTAGGACAGTTTTGGGGTAGCCCCAAATTGCAGGCATTTTTAGCTGGCTTGCCTAAAAAGTAGCAATAAAGTCACAATATTTGAACGTTCAACTTTTAAAAATTTTTAACCCTTAAAAACTATTGCTCTTATTAGTCGAGCAACATTAGCTAATAAGAATCGTTTGCATCTTTATAAGCATTTGCCTTATACTTCTTAAAAATAATTCTAAACGAGCTACCTCATGAACATTATCAATAAGCCGTTACAACAAGCAATCCTACTAGCCTGCGTTAGCTTAAGCACTACTGCATATGCATTAGAAAAACCGGCTACAGTGGAAGATATGTGGAAAATCATCCAGGCGCAGCAAAAACAAATCGACGAGCTACGCGCCAATCGTTCCACTAAAGAATCATCCGTCACCCCTGCTCCTGTCCCCACTAAAACGACAAACAGTGACGTAAAAAATCTAGAACGCAAAACTGATGTACTCAGCCAAGAAGTGGAAAAATTACGCACCAACCTGGCCATTCCAGAAGAAGCCAAATACAAAAGCGCCTATGGCTTGGGGCCTGCGGCTTCTAAAGTCTATCAAGTCGGCAAAGGACTTTCGATTGGCGGCTATGGCCAAGCGAGTTACCAGGCACGTGTCGGAGACAAAGGTAACGACAGTGATAATGCAGATCTTGAACGCATCGTACTGTATGCGGGTTATAAGTTTACCGACCACATTCTGTTCAACAGTGAGATTGAATTTGAACATGGCTCAACCGGCGAAGGCTCAGAAGAAAAAGGTGAAGTTTCAGTAGAGTTTGCCGCGCTGGATTTTTTTCTTGACCCGATGGCTAACATTCGTGCCGGCTTGGTATTAATGCCAATGGGCTTTATTAACACCATACACGAACCGCCCTTTTACTTTGGCAACAATCGCCCTGAAGTTGAACAACGCATTATTCCCAGCACCTGGCGCGAAGTTGGTGTCGGTTTGTTTGGTGAATTATTGCCGAATCTCACTTATACCACCTACGTGGTTAATGGCCTGAATGCCAAGAAATTCACCTCCGATGGCATAAAAGAAGGTCGAGGCGGCGGCAGTGAAGCCAAGGCGGAAAGCTTTGGTTACGTCGCCCGCTTGGACTATAGCCCAAACAAAGTGCCAGGGCTGACTGTAGGCGGTTCGGCCTATATTGGCAACTCAGGCCAAAACCAAGACTTTGGCGGCAAAAAGGCCGACGTGTTTACCCAACTTTATGAAGCGCACCTGCAATGGAAATACCGTGGCCTGGAGTTTCGCACCCTGGGTTCCTGGGGGCATATTAATGATGCCGATGTTCTCAGCAGCATCCAGAATGTGGTTGGCTCGGAAAACTTCGGTTGGTATGCGGAATTGGGTTACGACGTAATGCCGTTGCTGTTCCCCGACACAACACAATATCTGGCGCCTTTTTTCCGTTACGAAATGCTCGATACCGTTGCCAAAGCACCCGATGGCTTTGATGATGACCTAACTAAAGATTGGAAAATCTATCAAGTAGGCATGCAATACAAGCCTATTCCTAACGTTGTCATTAAGGCGGATTACCGGAATCGAATAGCCCAGGAAGGCCCCCTGTCCGATGACTTCAACTTGGGATTTGGCTTTATTTTCTAAGAAAAACATCAAATAATCGGCGCGTTTTTGTTGTTGGAGTTTTCGCGCTGGTCGCACTGTTGATTACTGTGGTTATGGGGCTTTAATTCACGCCCGAAAGCCACTAAATTAAGACACTATCGCCCTAGACCCCAACCAACTGTACCATTACTTGATGCGTATCCAGAAGTCGCTAACTCAAAATACCCTTAACCAGAAAAATAAGTAACGCTATAAAATTAACAACAACATAAACCTTAATAAGCAGCATGAATTGAGTTCCAAATACAGCTCAAGCCCAGGCACATATTCGGAGAAAAGCATGAACACCCGTTATTTAAATAAAACTTTCGCAATAATAGTCCTGCTAATAGGCATTATTGGGTTATCCCCCCCAACACAAGCGGTGGTAAGAGAATATTGGATAGCGGCAGAAAAAGTACCTTGGAATTACGCCCCCTCTGGTAAGAACCTGATCGAACCGGATGCAGGGCTCGATGTTTGGGGCGAAACGCTGGAATATACTAAATACCGCTATATTGGTTATACAGATGGTCGCTATACTGTCCGTTCACCGCAACCCGAATGGATGGGGATATTGGGACCACAGTTACAGGCCGTGGTGGGGGATACTATCAGGGTTCATTTTCTGAACAGGACAGTCCGCCCACTTTCCATACATCCGCACGGGGTGTTTTACAACAAGGCTAATGAAGGCGCTGATGGTGACAGCACTGGGGCAGCCGTCCCTCCGGGGAAATCCTATACTTATACATGGCGTGTGGATGCGGCCGCAGGCCCAGGGCCAAATGACCCTTCGTCGATCGTCTGGCTCTACCATTCCCATGTCATGGGGCATGAAGAGACCAATCTTGGTTTGGTCGGCACCCTGGTTATTACCCGCAAGGGCATGGAAACCTCCCCCTCCAATCCCAAGCCTTCGGACGTAGACCAAGAGTTCACGTCCCTGTTCATGATTTTCGATGAGGAGCAAGGCGAAGAAAGTGGACTCAAGCATGCCATCAACGGCACTATTTTCGGCAACCTTAAAGGCTATAAAACCCGCGTGGGTAGACGTGTACGCTGGCATCTCGTCGCATTAGGCAATGAGGTAGATAACCATACCGTGCATTGGCATGGGCAAACAGTGCTTGACCATGGCCGCCGGACTGACGTGGTCGAAGTGCTGCCCGCCAGCATGACCTCGGTCGACATGACGCCTCGCTCCGTCGGTGATTGGCTCCTCCATTGCCATGTCGATGATCACATGATGGCCGGAATGTCTACCCGCTGGCACGTCTTGCCGTAACCGATCCTTGATATGCACAATGGCTGCTTAGAGTAGCTTGGTGAATTTCTGAGATAAGCTGGGCGAACTCAACCTGAGTACCGAAGAAATAAATGACATAGTCGCCTTCCTTAAAACCCTGACTGACGGCTACAAACCTAGCAAGTAAACAATCCCCCCACATAGGTCTTATTAGCGATATGGTTCGTCAAGGAACACGCATAAAATAACTAAGGTAAATTAATACCTTCGCCAATTTTGGATTTTGACCTAAATTTGATCAAAATGGAGGTAAGTTGAAAATATAAAACTCATATAAATCAATGAATTGAAATTTCACCAAATATCATTTACAACTGACTTTATCCGTTTGGCGAAGGTATTGTAAATACCTACACCTCTATTGCACCCTATTGGGTAACCCAAATTATCCAGTACGTAGATTATAGTAAGATATGTTCAACGCCACCAAGCCTGCCACGAAGTAGGGTATTTTTTGAATTGCCCCATAAGCATCAACTTAAGGCATAAAACCACGAAGAACACGAAGTTCACGAAGAAAAGAGAAAGCAAAAACTTCGTGTTCTCTGTGTTCTTCGTGGTTAACTGATTAATCTGCTTGCATTTTATAGGT
>SBAV01000513.1 GCA_005239965.1 Methylobacter tundripaludum | reverse complement strand
GGTTTGTAACAAGGAGCTTGGAATGTCAGCATTAAAAATCTCGCAACAGAAAGAACAATTAACTCCCGACCAGCGGCAACGGTTACAAGACCTGCTGGCCTTTGTCAATCAGGAAGCCAGTCATTTTTTAGGCTACCCGTGTAACCGCTTGTTTGATTACACGCCGCTGTATCCGTTTTTGTCTTTTCCGATGAATAATGTTGGCGATCCATTTTTGCCCAGCCGCTACCACCTGAATAGCCATGAATTTGAACGTGAAGTTATAGCCTTTTTTGCTGCATTAACCCATGCCAAACCAGAGGAAATCTGGGGGTATGTTACCAATGGCGGCACCGAAGGCAATATGTACGGCATTTATTTGGCGCGGGAAATTTATCCAGAGGGGCTGGTTTATTATTCGGAGGCAACGCATTACAGCGTGCCTAAAATTCTACGTATGGTCCATGCGCGTAATATCATGATCAAAAGCACTGCCAACGGTGAGATAGATTACCAGGATTTGGCGGCAACCTTGCGTATACACCGTGATGTTCCGGCCATTATCTTTGCCAATATCGGCACCACCATGACGGGTGCCGTGGACAATCTTGATCGTATCAAGCAAGCCCTTAAGGACAACGCCATCACCCATTATTACATCCATTGTGATGCGGCGCTGGGCGGGATGATCTTGCCGTTTGTAGAACAACCGCCAGCGTTTGACTTTAACGCCGGCATCGATAGCTTGGCCATTAGTGGCCATAAGATGGTAGGTTCGCCCGTTCCGTGCGGCATTGCCTTGGCCAAAAAATGCCATGTTGACCGCATTGCCAGGGCGGTCGAATATATCAGTACATTTGATACCACCGTGAGCGGTTCGCGCAACGCCATTACCCCGCTGTTTTTGTGGTATGCCATTCACTGTCACGGGGTAAACGGCTTCCGTGACATCGTGCGAGGGTGCTTAAAAATGGCGGCCTACGCCGTTCAACGTTTTAATGACTGCGGAATTCCGGCATGGCGTAATGACAATTCCATTACCGTTGTATTTCCCAAAGGGCCGGAAGCCGTCATGAGCCAATGGCAAATTGCCCTGCAAGGCGATTTGGGCCACATTCTCATCATGCCGCATGTCACGGAACAACAGGTTAACCAATTGCTTGCCGATATCGTTGCGGCAACGGAGGCAGCACCATGAAAGAAATCCATATTGTCGGTACCCAGCGTGCCGGATTGTTTACCGATGTGACCGAAGCTTTGGCACGGGCAGACATCAATATTGAGTCGATTAATGTGGAGCAGGTCGGTGGCTCTACCGTTATAGTACTTAATGTTGATCAATACGACCGTGCTTTACTCTGTTTAAGAGAATTTCAAGAAATACAAATTGTTACCGAAGATGCCATTTTAGTTAAATTAAAAAATCAACCCGGTGCCTTAGCACAGATAGCCCGCCGCTTTACTGATGCAGGTATCAGTTTGCGCAGTGTACGCTTCATCCAGCGCGATGATGATTTTGCCCTGGTCGCCATCTCAACTGATCGCACCGAAGCCGCCTTGGCATTGGTAACCGATGTGACTCTTTTTTAGGCAAAAAACCAGGGGTTTTTGCACTATTGTGGTGCTGCAGACCGCTGTTCTAGCAAAATGGCTAGGCGTTTTTTGGGCTCCTGTTTTTTTAGTGGCCAAGCCATTAAAAAAAATGGTATCGTTACCCGTTTTGTCATAAAACGCAGACCTAACAACATACTAGGAGACAATATAAAATGTCAGTAGAAAACGTACTACAAATGATTAAAGAAAATGACGTCAAGTACGTCGATTTTCGTTTTTGCGATACCCGTGGCAAAGAGCAGCATGTCACTTTCCCTGCGCATAGCATTGATGAAGATACCTTTGAAGAAGGTAACATGTTTGATGGCTCATCCATTGCTGGCTGGAAGCACATCAATGAATCAGACATGATTCTCATGCCTGATCCAACCACCGCTGTTATCGACCCTTTCTACGATGACAACACGCTGGTTATCCGTTGCGACATTATCGAACCTAAAAACATGCAAGGTTATGAGCGTGACCCGCGCTCATTGGCCAAACGCGCCGAAAAATATCTGCAATCAACCGGTATCGCTGACACCGCCTTCTTTGGCCCTGAAAACGAATTCTTTATTTTCGATGACATTCGCTGGGGCAGCGATATGAGCGGCTCCTTTTACAAAATTGATTCCGAAGAAGCTGGCTGGAACTCTGAAAAAGTTTATGCTGACGGTAACATCGGTCACCGTCCTGGCGTTAAAGGCGGTTATTTCCCCGTACCACCGGTTGATTCATTCCAGGATATGCGTTCATCCATGTGTTCAACTTTGGAACAAATGGGCTTGATCACTGAAGTGCACCACCATGAAGTGGCAACCGCAGGACAGTGCGAAATTGGCGTAAAATTCAACACCTTGGTTAAAAAAGCTGACGAAGTATTAACCTTGAAATATGTTGTCGCCAATATTGCCCACGCTTACGGCAAAACAGCAACCTTTATGCCTAAACCAATGGTTGGCGATAACGGTAGCGGTATGCACGTACACCAATCTTTGGCTAAAGGCGGCGTTAACCTGTTTACGGGCGATCTTTACGGTGGCTTGTCAGAAACTGCGTTGTACTACATCGGCGGCATCATTAAACATGCGCGTGCATTGAACGCGTTCACCAATGCGTCAACCAACAGTTACAAACGCTTGGTACCGGGTTTTGAAGCGCCTGTTATGTTGGCTTACTCAGCGCGTAACCGTTCTGCATCTATTCGTATTCCTTTTGTTAACAATCCAAAAGGCCGCCGCATTGAAGTGCGTTTCCCTGATTCAACCGCTAACCCTTATTTGGCGTTCGCAGCCATGATGATGGCTGGTTTGGACGGCATTCAAAACAAAATCCATCCTGGCGATGCGATGGATAAAGATTTGTATGATTTGCCTGCTGAAGAAGCAAAAGCAATCCCGCAAGTCTGCCATGCGTTCGACCAAGCCTTGGAAGCATTGGATAAAGACCGCGAGTTTTTAACACGCGGCGGTGTATTCACTGATGACGTGATTGATGGTTACATTGATTTGAAAATGCAAGAAGTTACCCGTCTGCGTATGAGCACACATCCAGTAGAATTTGACATGTATTACAGTTTGTAAGATTCGAAGCAGTCGCAGACTGTCCTAGACCGTCCCAGACTTTCAAATAAACCCGCTATTTTTCTGACTTAGCGGGTTTTTTATGCCCATTTCCCTTTGGGCCGGTGGAATCAACCACGCATGGACAGGCTCCTTTCGCTTCCTGACAGGGAGCTCAAGCTGTAATGTCCTCGCACGGCGTGACATTTGGCTAATTCCCGCGCAAAAACTCTTCATCAAAGTAGATTGTTACATCACTGCGCTGCACCAAAGCACGGTCATATTCCGGTCAGGTGGTTATTTTGTACTTTGCTTTGGCAGATCGGGCTTTCAGATGTTGTTGACATAATTGCACTGATTTGGTGGGTGCGGGGTGCTATTTATGCGCCAACCCCTTATCTATTTGGAAAATACTCCACTGTAGTCACCAGTAGATTATGAAATGCAGCTTAAATCTGCTTAACCTTGTGTTCGGGAAAGTGTTGACACATCATCCGGAAACAGGCGACTTATCCCGGCCAGTGCCGATGCACCATCTTCGCGCCTATCGCCTTTTCTTCTATCTTCGAAAGTGATCGGAATATTACGTACCCGACGGTCGCTTTTTCTACGTTCTTCGATAATAATAGTATTATAATCAGCCTCAGCGCTCACCCGTCTGTCCGTTTTTCTTCTTTCTACTATGATTTTAGAAAGGGAAGGTATGGCAGCTCGCCTGTCTTTTCTGGAACGCTCATGGATTTTTCCCATGGCCACATAGTGGCCGGTAAAAACCAATAAAAATAAGGCCAGCAATATGCCATCAGGCACATGAAAAACCAGGCTGGCGACAACACCAATGACAGTGAGTGCAAACGAGCTGACTAAAATAACCAGCAGAGTTTGGGTATTGTTAAGCCCTGTTAACGGCAGTATATGATGAAAATGCTCACGATCTGGAAAAAAAGGCGAACGACCCTTGCTGACACGCCGCACCATAGTGGATACCGAATCAATCAGCGGAATGGCCAATACCCACAAAACGGTTGTGGGCGTAATAAAACGGTCTTCGCCTTGTGAAATATAAATCAATAGCAACGAAACAATAAAACCGAATAAAGTACTGCCAGTATCGCCCAAAAATATTTTCGTGGTTGCCGACCCAAAAAACCGAAGGTTGAATACCAAAAAAACAATAATGGCGGCAATAAAGATAATACAATAATTCAACAGCACCCAATCTTCATAAATCCAAGCCAATACCGCAACAGTGCTGATAGCGATGAGCGTTAAACCGCCCACCAAACCATCGATGCCATCGGCCATGTTAAACGCATTGATACCGCCAACTAAGGCAAAAATAGTAAATGCGGTAGCAAATGCGCCCAACTCAAAATTACCAAAATTCCATAAATCGCCTAAATCATCGATTTTAAGACCCGCTATTTGGGTCATTAGTAAACCCACCACAATTTGAGCCAGAAATCTGACTTTGAAACTGATGGGTTTAAAATCATCTACCAAGCCGATACATACCAGTATTGTTGCTGAAAAAATATAGGCCGATTTATTGGGAAGATTAATATCGTGGATAAAGAGCGTCACCAAAATCGCCAGATAAACCGCCAATCCCCCGGTCAGCGGAGTCGGATCTTTATGAAGTTTCCTGTGCCCGGGATGATCCATCAACCCTGTCCTAAATGCCAAGGGATTTAAGATAACAACAAAAACAAATGTTGCAACAAAGGATGTCAGAAAGAAGGTTGGGTGCATGGTAAATAGTCCGGATCAGTGTTTTGCGCTCTTGTAATCATATTGGTAAACGTAACGGTATGCACCGTAACTGGATGCTGATTTGACTATGCCATTAAACACAATGCCTTTTACACGTACACCGGCCTGCCCCAAGCGTTTGGCCGCCTGCTCCAGTTCGCGCATGGGGTGCGCACCGGCCTTAACGACCATCAGCGTTGCGCCCGCCAGTCGGCCAATAATGGCCGCATCGGTGACCGCTAAAATGGGAGGGGCATCAACAATAACGTAGTCATACTGTTTCCTGATAGTTTCCAAGAGGGAAGAAAATCGATTGTGCAGCAATATTTCCGAGGGATTAGGGGGGATTGCCCCGGTAGAAATAAAATCAATATTGGCCTGTGGTATTTTCTGGAGTGCTTCAGGAAGGAGTATTGATTGTGAAACCAGTTCAGATAAGCCATTTTCCTGGCGTACAGCCAATTCTTTATTAAGATGCCCTCGGCGCAAATCGCCATCTATCAATAATATTTTTTTGCCGGTATTAGCCAATACAATGGCAAGATTAAGCGAAATAAAAGATTTGCCGCAGCCAGGACTTGGGCCGGTAAGCGCAATGATGTTGTTTTGCGCTTCCAAAAATGCAAAATGCAAAGAAGTCCGTAAACTGCGCAAACTTTCAATGGCAAGATCTTCGGGATTTTCTACCGCCAGCAAGATTGATCCATACGATTGCGAAGGATCTTTGGTTCTGTAGCGTTTACGCAGATTTTTTTGCGCTTCGCTAAACGGCACTGTGGCATAAACGGGAATATGCAGCTGCTTTTCTATAATATCCGGATCTTCGATACCACGTTGCATCGCTTTTCGAATTAAAGCAATAGCGATACCCAGTACCAACCCCAGAATAAAAGCAATGGCAACAATCAATGTTTTTTTAGGCTTAATAGGTGTGGTCGGCAAGACCGCATAGTCGATAATCCTGACATCACCCACAGTGCCCGCTTTAGCGACACGTATAGTTTGCGCGTTATTCAGCAGTGCCGTATACAACTCGGTGTTCACCTGTACGTCTCGTGATAACCGCAAGATGACTTTTTGTGTTTCCGGCAACGTCTCTATTTTTTTCTCATGACCGGCCATTTGCTCTTGCAAGCGTGCAATTTGTTTATCCAGCGCAACCACAGAAGGGTGGGTTATGGTAAAACGCTGACGCAGTTCATCACGCTTTTGCTGCAACAGTGTGGTTTGGGTTTGTAACTCCACCACACCTTGTAACACGCCCTGGGTTTCCTGCTCCAGATCAAGCGAGCCTTTACTGGTTCTGAAATCATTCAATGCCGCCGTTGATATTTCCAGTTGTTCTTTTAATTTGGGTAACTGCTGTTCCAGAAATTCCAGGGTTTTTTGCGCTTCTGCAGATTTGTCTTCCACATTTTGCTTTACATAAATGTTGGCAATTTCATTCAACGTCCGTACGGCCAATTCAGGGCTGCTCGCTTCGGTGGTCAATTCCAAAATACCAGAAGCTTTACCTTTCTCGGCAACAGTAATAACATTTTTTAGCGCATTGATGGCCGACGTTTCAGACTGATGAATCAACTCAAATTGAGTATTTGGCCGCGCTTTTAACAAAGAGATAAACAGCGTGACCGGTTCACTCTCGTCTGGTACAGCTTTTTTTACGGCTTTGTTGACTTGCCCTTCAAGCACCAAGCTATCACCCTTCAACAATTGAAAGTAGCCGTGTTTGTCTGCAATTACGGTTAAAACTTTACCTTGCCAACTTGGCGGTACGGTAAAGTTATCAACATGGATTTCTTCTCCGCCCCAAGCATACTGGGCTTGCCCAAATAAAGGCGCTGCAAATTCCTCCTCGTTCGTACTTTTAAATCGTCTGGCAACGGCCGCACCAATTAAAGGAAAGTATTTGGGGCGGGCCGTAATATTTAATTTGAGATTTCTGACGGTTTCCCCAAGTATCAAACGGGACTTAAGCAGTTCAATTTCGGCAAGAATGGGCTTTTTGCTTTCCATCAAATCACTCATCTCGCCCAAGCCCTCAAGCAGCGATGATTTTGACTGCTCCTGAACTTGCAGCATGGCGTCGGTTTTGTAGATAGGCGTATCCAAAAAAGCTTTGGCCACGCCTATAAACAGCACTATCGCAGTCACCGCGATGATAAGCCATTTGTTGTCCAGCAATGTGCCCAATAAATCGGCCAAATCGATTTCATCGTCTTCTTGACTTGATAAATCATTGACAGAATTTTGGGTGTTGTCTGTAGTGTTGTTTAACATCGGTAACCAATTAATAATAATTAACAATAAATTTGAATTATTATTGTAATTGCATATCCT
>SBAV01000469.1 GCA_005239965.1 Methylobacter tundripaludum | reverse complement strand
CATTGTTTCGCAATAACGATAACTTATCAAAGATTTGCTGAGTATTGACGGTTTTTTTAAAGCCTATTGTATACAATGATTGCCCATCTGGGCCACTGATAATATAGCCTTGAATGGAGCCAACAACTTGCTCGATAGTTTGCCGCTTAGTGTTTTCTTTAAAAATGAGCCTTATCTCATTTGCATTGCTGTTGACGTCCTTGGTATCTGACAAGGTTTGAAAATTATTATTCAGCATCTGATTGACATCAATGCTCCTGGACAGGACAACCGTGAGCAGAATACCAGCTGCCGCTAACGCCAATGCAGGCCGCATCATGGTTGATAGGCCAACATTAAGGGGAATACGCCATTTGTTAGGTCGGATAATCTGTGCTGCAGGGGGCATTTGAGGACAACCTGCCGTCTTCAACCGTTCTTTTAACTTAGAGAAAGACTGCGGTGGGCTTGTGTTAAAAGCACTTGCATGATTTACTGCTAAAGATAATTGTTGCAGGCTTATAAGCTGGCTTTTGCAGAGAGAACAAGTTGTTAGGTGTTGTTCTACCGCAATCAGTTCAGCTCCCTGCAAGGTTTTATTGACATACCAGGGCAGCAGCATCGAAACACTTTCATGGGCTGGGTCAGGGGGGGCGTCAATGTGTTTCATGGCAGTCTCTCTTAGATCAGGTTCTCTATCCCGACGGGTTTTCATGATGTTGTAAATGCGTTGCCAAAATTTTACGGGCATAGTGCATCCTGGTTTTTACCGTATTTTCTGGGCAATCCATCACTAAGGCGATTTCGCTGTAATGCAGACCCTGAAAATAAGTTAATTCAACGACGGCGCGTTGGTCGGGCGATAACACCTTGAGCATGTCATCCAACCACTCGCGCGTTTCCAGTTGGGCCAAACCGGCATCAGCCACGCCAAATTCCAAATTATCGATAGCCATGCCATTCAGTGAGTCTTCATTAAAATGCCCCACATTTCGCAGTGCTTGCCGTGCCTTGTTGTAGGCAATACCAAAAATCCACGTAGAAACCTGGCATTGATGGTTATAGGTCGCCGCTTTTTCCCATACCGTGTACATAACATCATTAATGACCTCATCGATCAGGTCATCACACCAAACTGTACGGCCAATAAATCTGTATAACCTAGCATAATAATCATGATACAACGATTCAAGCGCACTTTCATCGGCATTGCAGATGCGGCTTATTAAGGCCACATCTAGGTTACATTGGCTGTTATGGGGATTCAAAAATTTTCTCCAGAAGTCATTGGCTTTTGAATTGAACCCTTAAATAATAAATATACTTCCTTGTCGCTGTATCACAAAAAAACGGCAAAAAGTTCAATTCTTAAATTTTTACGCCATTAAAAACCCATTGAAATAGAAAAGACAACCGATGAATCCAATAAAGGTGGGTCGTAATGTTCGTGCTTTTGTTTCTCGACAGCGTGGTCAATTGAGGTTTCGGTAGCATCCATATAACGTAAGTCGAAGGCGATAAACTTGTAAAAATAAGTGAGTCCGATATTCCAATAAGGATAATCCGAGCCCAGAGAAGCTCTGGCCTGACTGTAACCAAAACTGGCTGAAAACTCCAGGCTATCAGTTATCGGGTACTTTCCGGTCAATTCATAATCAATTGCATATTCGCCTAAACCGTAATAATCATCGGTAAAAGAAATCCTTCCAGAGAATAAGTCCTTGTAATGTAAGAATAGATAGAACTCATTGTAATCGGCCTGATGACCGAACAAATTACCGTCATACACATAGCGGGACCATTGTGTATCCAAGCGCCACTGATCTGTCAGCTTAAAAGTCCAGCCCAGATAAGGAATAACTTCAGCCTGCGCCGTGTCCGCATGCTCTTTATTTTTAAAGTCAACAGTTGACACGGAACTGCCCAAATACAATCCGGATTTGTGTTGATAATCAACATTGGCTTGCAAGGCAACGCTGTTATGGTTTTTAGTAAACCAACGTCCAACATTATTGGTTGTCATCGTTAAAGTGCCGTGAAATTCGGCGCAACTCAGTGCAGGGTAAAATAATAAGAAAACTAAACAGGACACTCGTAGTGACATTGCTATTTTCGGCATTGTTAACCCTATATTCCCGTGGTCGTAGCTGAGTTACTTTACTAAATTTTTTTCAAATTGAACCTTTTCATACTATTTAGCAATTTACAGCCGTATTGAATAGAAAACAATACGTTTAATTAACTCAATACCTTCGCCAAACGGATAGGGTCAGTTGAAAATAAGGCTTCAAGCATAGCTAACTCATTGATTTAACTATAGCTGCCTAAGCTGATTTTCATCGAATTTAGACCAAAATCCAAAATTGGCGAAGGTATTGTTAACTGCTTATTAATTTTAATTTGGAGAATAAACATGAACTTAAAAAAAGTGCTCCGCTTAGCTATAGCAACCTTGGTTCTTAATTCTACTTTGTTAAATCCAAGTATCGCATAAGTAGTTGATTTAATTCATACTATAAATATTTTTTTAATCTAGTATATCTCAATAGTGCATTT
>SBAV01000318.1 GCA_005239965.1 Methylobacter tundripaludum | reverse complement strand
TATCTGACTACGAAAGCAAGCCATTCATTGCTGTGCGTGCGGTTCATGATAATAGTTTCGCGCATCGCATGTACCTTTTAACTAAAGCCAGCCGACCCGTTTCAGGCGCCAATACAACAGCAGACTACACAATGCCACACCGCCAACTACGGCCGGATAGCTGTATTCCCAATCCAGCTCCGGCATATGCCTGAAATTCATGCCATACCAGCTGAATATCATAGTGGGTATCGCCAGGATCGCTCCCCAACCGGCCAGCCGTTTGACGACTTCATTCTGCCGCACCGTTTCAAAGGTCAGATGAACCTGCATCGCCGCGACCAACATCTCGCGCATGCCGTGAATCGACTGATCGATGCGTTTGATATGATCGGCAATATCGCGAAAATAGACGCGCCCCTCCTTGGGAATAGCCTCTTTGTGAAAGCGCATCAGCTCTTTGCAGATGCTAATGACCGGAGAAATAGCGCTTTCCAGCAGCAGCAAATCGCGCTTCAGTTCGTAAAGGCCTTCCATGGTCTGCCGACTGGGCCGATGTTGCAAAATCGCTGACTCCAGCACATCGAACCGCACCTGCAAGCCATCAATGACAGGCACATAGTTATCGACGATAAAATCCATGATCGAATACAACGCAAATCCTGGCCCTTTGGCAAGTTTCTGCGGCATGGACTCACACCGTTTTCTGACATTGCTGTGACTACTCGAATAACCGTGCCTGACCGTCACCAGAAAGCGTGGCCCCAGGAAAAAATGGGTTTCTCCGAACTCGACCCGATCTCCCGCAAGATGGGCAGTATGCAACACTATGAACAGCGATTCACCGTATTCCTCGATTTTCGGACGCTGATGCGCCGCGCAGGCATCTTCGATAGCCAAGTCATGCAGCCCGAATTCCTGCTGGATTTTGGCCAACAACTCGCTGTTCGCCTCACGCAAACCCAGCCACAAAAAGGTCTGTTCCTGTTTCAGCACTTCACTGATGTCTTCGATCGTCACATCGCCGATGCTGACGCCATTTTGATAGGCTACGCACTTCATGATCATGCGGCTATCGATTGTATCTGTCAAAAACGACTCCCTCTGCATGGTCGGATTCTTGTCAATAACTTCCGGCATTCTGATAGGAATTACAGAAGGCAATTCTTGCTTCTGACGTTGGATTGGAGCTGAGTTTATCATGTCTGTTCTCCATTTTGGCCGGGTACGTGTCAGTTAACCGGCCGGTCTTGGTCTGCGTTCGATGGCGACTCTTTCTCCAGCAGTTCCATGCGCTCGTGTTGTCTAGCCAACTGCCATTTCGCAGTTTCAGTCAAAATTGCCCATTGTGAAACGTAATCCAGTCGGTGCGGATTTTGTCCCAATCCTGGAGCGCCAAACCATAAGAAGTGAACAGTTCACGAATCTGATGCGAATCCCACCTGAGGACATCCTCAAGAATTGGCACCAACACGCCGACTGCACTGTCGCTGAGCACCGTCCGGTTGGCAATGCGACCGATGGATTTCGTCTCCGACACGGCTATGGTGTGGCCGTCGCGGCTATTCACGTCATGCATGATGTAAAGATCCGAGCTGCCATCGCCAACATAGATAACCCGATCCGGACTCATGTGGAGCTTGAGTTCCAGCTCCTGGAGCACGGTCACTTTGCCATAGCCTGCGGGAACACGAAGAACCGAACAAATCTCACCTGTTTCGGAATCGAACTCGAATTCGGTAGCGAGCACGTTTTCCGGCGGTACGATACCTTCGAGCGCCGATAGCACAACTTCTCTAGGCCCTGCAGAGATCACGAAGAATTGGAAGCGGTTGCCGCCCAAGCCTTCGCTTAAGATTTTGGCGAATAACTCGACATTGTCTTTAAGCCGGACCCGCTTGCCTGCTTCGATGAGATGCTCACGACGGACACTGCGGAATGCGGGGTCGTGCCGCAACAGGTAAGTTAGCTCAGCACCCGGCTGAACAAGGTTAGAATGCGCAAGCCCTGCGACTTTATCCTCGAAATCGGCAATGCCTAGCATCTCTGCCAACACATAACCAGAATCGTTGAAACTCAATGTCTTGTCGAAATCGCTGGCTACAAGATAGTCCATTGTTGTGTCGTGCTTGGTCGTTATGATGCTCATATTATTTCTGCCTTTGACGTTCGTTGAACCTGAGCTGAGCTTTTCATGTTCGGTCTCCATTGGAATCGGGTATTGCCCGGTTATCCGGCTGATTTTGGCCTGAATTCAATGCCAACTGCTTCTCCAGCGATTCCATGCGTTCGTGTAGTCGGGCTAATTCAGCGAAAATCCGATCCTCTCCGGTTTGAATCTGCCCCGTTTCCTGTTCAATTTGCCGCATGTCCACGCCCAAAGCATCCATATTTCTACCGATCAGAGCCACTGAAACTAGGGCAGTAAACAGTGAAAACAACACCAATCCCAACAAAATCAGCCCCGCTGCAAGTAAACGCCCCAAAAAGGAAACCGGAACCACGTCGCCAAAGCCCACATGGGTCATCGTCACCCAGGCCGACCAGATCCCATCCAGGGGCGATTTGATATTGGGATCAATCAGAAAAAGTATCAGACCGGCCGCCAACGTTACCATAGCGGCCAGCCAAAGCACATAACCCAGATTTTTAGCCTTAAAAAGATCGACCCTGAGGTCGTTCCCCCATTGAATCGCATTATGACATTCCGCTAACCAACGCATATATTTTGTCCTTCTATTTAATTTGTTATTCGGGTGATTAGAATATCAGACTATCCGTCCGGCGCAACAGGCCAGCAAATACGCTTGGTACGAATGGCTGTGAATAAAAGGCGTTGTGATTGCCCTTGGCAACCAGGATCGGTGTATTCTAAGACCGGCATCGGACATCAGTACGACTTCCACGTCAGGAATGCCACCAATGAACTTGAGCATGCTAATCCTGATACTACAATCCGGGTCAATTTATGACAAAGCCATCAGAATGCGTCATCGACCAACTTCTGATCACGAATGATTTTCCCTGTCCTCAAGTCGCACAATACGAGCCACTCTGAACCATCACGCACCTGTATCTCATATTCCATCCAAAAATCTCTGTGCCGATGTAGCATCCGTTGTTTTCCAATGATTCCCGGATGCAGAAGCAGCGCTTCTCTTTGGCAGGGTTCGATATAAGCCTTGCTGGGAGGAGGCGCATAGCGATCGGTATTGTTCGCATCTGCATAGGCAACCTGAAGGGACATCGCCAAAATCAATAAGCCGCTGCTCAATTCCATCGCAAGATCCTGTTCAACTTAATGAATGGCATCCAACGCCAAATTTAATTCCAGAACATTGACCCGTGGCTCTCCCAGCAACCCCAATTGCCGCGTCTCGGTATGTAATTTTACCGATTCCCGAAGTTTTCCAGGATCGATCATACGCACCTTGGCGATACGGTTGATTTGATAGTCTGCCGCCGCAAGGCTAATATGCGGGTCCAGACCACTGCCCGAAGCGGTGATCAGATCGACTGGAACGGATGTTTTATTATCCGGGTCGACCGCCTGTAAAGCCGTGATTCGCGCCTTTACTGCATCCACCAGGGCCGGGTTGGTTGGGCCAAGATTCGAGCCGCTGGAAGCACCGGCATTGTAAGAATAAGGCGATGTGGCCGAAGGCCTCCCCCAGAAATATTTAGGATCACTGAACGATTGACCGATCAATATGGAACCGAGAAAATTGCCCTGCTGGTCTTTGATCAAACTGCCATTGGCTTTTTCAGCATAAAAAATCTGAGCGAAAACAGTAACCAGAGCCGGATAAATCACGCCCGTCAATAAGGTCAACAGCAACAGCATCATAACAGCGGGTTTTAAGTAACTAGACATGCTCAATCTCCTTTACACCAGTTTCATTGCAACAAGCAGCAAATCAATTGCCTTAATACCGATAAACGGCACAATAAGCCCGCCTACCCCGTAAATCAGCAAATTGTTTTGCAGCAATTTCTCGGCACCGACCGGTTTATAGTGAATGCCTTTCAAGGCCAAAGGAATCAAAGCAATAATGATCAGGGCATTGAAAATAACAGCCGACAGAATCGCACTGGCCGGTGTCGCCAGACCCATCACGTTCAGCACATTCAACACCGGATAAGTGGTGGCAAACGCCGCCGGAACAATGGCAAAATACTTGGCGACATCGTTGGCGATGCTGAAGGTGGTCAGTGCGCCTCGGGTCATCAGCATTTGCTTGCCGGTTTCGACGATTTCGATCAGCTTGGTGGGGTTGGAATCCAGATCCACCATATTGCCGGCCTCTTTAGCCGCCTGGGTACCGCTGTTCATCGCCACCGCGACATCGGCCTGCGCCAGTGCTGGCGCATCGTTGGTACCGTCACCGGTCATCGCCACCAGCCGACCATCGGTCTGATGCTGCCTGATCAGCTTGAGTTTGGCTTCGGGCGTAGCCTCAGCGAGAAAGTCGTCGACGCCCGCCTCAGCGGCTATGGCTGCCGCAGTCAAACGGTTGTCACCGGTAATCATGATGGTTTTGATGCCCATTTGCCGCAGTTCGGCAAAGCGTTCCTTGATGCCGCCCTTGACAATGTCTTTCAGTTCCAACACGCCCAGCGCACGCGAACCTTCGGCGACAACCAGCGGAGTACTGCCCCGCCGGGCAACATCGTTCACCATCGTTTGGATTTCCTGCGGAAACTTGCCGCCTTGTTCTTCGACATAGTCGCGGATTGAATCGGCTGCCCCTTTGCGGATCTGCCGACCTTCCAGATTGACGCCGCTCATGCGTGTCTGGGCGCTGAAATGCACGAACGTTGCGCCGAGGGTATGCACGTCCCGTTCGCGGAAACCGAATTTCTGTTTCGCCAGGACCACAATGCTGCGTCCTTCCGGTGTTTCGTCGGCCAATGACGCCAATTGCGCAGCATCGGCCAAATCTTTTTCCAGCACGCCCTTGACAGGAATAAATGCCGAAGCTTGACGGTTGCCCAAAGTGATGGTGCCGGTTTTATCCAGCAGCAGCACATCAACATCACCAGCGGCCTCCACGGCCCGTCCCGAGGTAGCAATCACATTCTTTTGCATCATGCGACCGATACCGGCAACACCAATCGCTGACAGCAAGCCGCCGATGGTGGTTGGAATCAGGCACACCAGCAACGCCACCAGCACGGTAATGCTGATCGGTTGACCTGCGCCCGCCGTTTGCACACTGGACAACGAGAACGGCAATAACGTTACCGTCACCATCAGAAACACCAGCGTCAAGGCCACCAGCAGGATGGTCAACGCGATTTCGTTGGGCGTTTTCTGGCGTTT
>SBAV01000438.1 GCA_005239965.1 Methylobacter tundripaludum | reverse complement strand
TCACCTCCCCCCTTGAAAAGGGGGGATTTGAGGGGGGATTTTGTCATAAAACCTCCCCTAACCCCTCCTTTTCAAAGAGGGGGACTGAATAATTACGTTTGACAAGCTTGTGGTGCGGGAATATTTGGGTGGCGGTTATGTTTGTAGATTTCAATCCCCGTTAAATCCTTGAAAAAGCCTTTTGTCCCAAATGACGGGTTTGCGTGATGAAATGATCAGTTTGCTGGCATGGGGATGGTAAGGGTTGACCAATGCGTTCCAATCCAATCTGGCCACTACGGAGGGTATTATCAGGATTGCACTTCTGTTTTCCGTCAGCCATTGGTCACCAATTATCCTGTGGGTGGCAAGATGATCAACGCGCTTAGTCTTAATCCCTTCTTAATAAGGTCAGTAATTCAAATCGCTCAATGTTTTTCTCCTTTTATTATCAAAGTGTTACAGAGGTGCTTGCCAAGAATTTTTATGTTTGAAAAGTTAGCCATGTCCCATTACCCAGTTTTGTATTTTATCAGTTAAGCATAACAGTTCCTGATGACAACACAGGCTGATTTTAAGCTCTCCCGCCCTCACCACATTATGTTCTGGCAATCCATTATAACTAACCAGCATGGCTTTGGCTTGTATGCCGCCCAATAAATCGGTCAGGCTATCCAATTTATATAAAGTCCCCGTGCCCTGATCCGGCATTCTATTATGACTGCCTTGATAACGCTGGGTTTTACACTCAATTAAAAACAGCCGATTGTCTTTTAGCAAGGCAACGTCAATTTCATTATTAACCGTTTGCTGATTAACGTTGCGCTCCACCTCAACACTGCGTGCAATATCCTGAATGCCACAGTTTTTCTTTAAATTGAGGCAAACACCGTAAACATGGTTTTCCAGCCAGCCACCATTCACATAAAAATGGCTGGCTTCATCCGTAAAACGTAAGCGGTTACGGCTCAATGTTACAAAACCGGCATTGATAAAGACATCCAGCAGATCCATAAATGCGCCAGATTGCACACTATCCCCCAAATCAGGACTCAACAGCTGCCGGTTATTGGTAGCCTGCGCGGCAAAATAATTAAGCTGGCTTAACGGATAGGCGTAAATGGGCAAGTTTTCTATAATGTACGCCGTTAATTGGCGTTGCAGTGCCGGAACCCCTAGCGTAGTACCGGTTTTTACCACCCGTGCGCCATAAGCCAACAAATACTCCGGTATTTTCAGGCGGTCGGCCAAATCGACAGCCGCCTGTTTAGGGTACATCCAGATCAGCTTATCCCGCTCAGGATGCACATAAAAAATAGGCTTGTTATCAGCGCGGAACACCTCATAAGCGGCAATACTCATCGGCTTGGTGCCGCCAGTGGCATTTAAGGCAATATGCCGGTGTTCATACACCGCCAGTAAATCCATAATCTGATCGCGTAGCGCCTCAATATCATAAGGGTCTTGGATAGGCCAGCGCGTAGAACGAATGCCCCGTTGCGAGAACAGTGCTTCCAGATAATGACACCGTTGCTGCATATCAGGACTGACCAAGAGGATAACTTCATCGGGCCGATACCGTTCATCCAGAAGCGGCGTAATATTGGGTATCGGTTGCTGAGATACCAGCAGCAAATGAATTTGTGGTTTTTTAACAGTTAAAGTGGTCATCTGGCTTGGGGTTTGTCCGTTAAGTTTAGCTACGTTGGGCGATAGCAATAATTTTGGCACTGCTCATGTCAATCTTGCCCGCCTGTTGCTCGGTGCTCACATAAATACTGTCCGCGCCCAATTCTTCTGCCGCCATAAAAGCCCCCAAACTCATTGGCGCTTTACCACCCGTAATGTCAATGGCTATCTTATCCAGATTGTGCTGTTGCAGGCTTTGGATCAGTAAACGGGTTTGTCCGTACACCTCTTTGGGATCATCAGGATTGTCTATATAACACAGCATAACCTGCCGGTTTTGGCGCTGAAGTGATTGTTTAATCTGCTCGCCACTGGCGGCACTGAACTGGGTTACCAGCAAACCCACCCACAGCGGCTGTAACTGATCGACTACCCACAACGGCACCTCGGCACGGCTGACCGTAAAAATAAGCCCTTGCCAGTGCCGGTTATGCAACTCGCCACCAATACGGGGAAAACGGTTACGTACCAGCCAATGCCTAAGATCATTGCGGTTAATAAAACCGTAAACCGCACCCAGCACAGAAACCAGCATAAAAAAGTTGCCGGCCAAAATACCAGATTGATCCAATAACTGCCAGGTTTGGTCGCTCAAATTAAATAGGTTGTACATGCTTGAGATATGAATGTTAAAAACTGGAATCCACGTAAGTATTCACTTCCCCCTTTGGAAAAGGGGGATTGAGGGGGATTTTTCTAATAAATCTCCCCTAACCCCTCTTTTTCAAAGAGGGGGACTGAACAAGTACGAATCCACAAGCGAACGAATAACCCATTACCGTGTGAATGATTTACCCATAAACCTGCGGCAGCTGTAATGGCATAATTTTAATGCCTACCCGCTGGGTTTCGGCAAGCAAGCATGGCATAAATTGTTGTTCCAGCCACAGATGAAAAGCTTGCCAATCCTGGGCGTTTACCGGCGCAAAGCCATGCGCCAATATGGATAAATTACGGGTTTTAATATGATGTTGCAGTTGTTTTTCTTCCCGTTGAATAAAAGCCGCCGCTTCGCCCTTGGTCTTGTGCTTGACCAGTTGCCAGGCAGCGAATAAACCAGCTTGCCAGCGTCCATCCCGGTTCTGGCTGAGGGTAACACCCTCAGGAATGTCACCTAACTGCACATTGGCGGTATCTATGCCGCACTGGTTTTTTAACAACCATTGCGCACTCCATTCCAGTAACCGATAGACACGGGCAATGGCATCGTCATACCGCCCTTGGCTGGCACGGCGTAGGGCGTTCAGGTATAAGTCCATCAGTTGTGCGGCTTCGCGTTTTTCTGGCTTGGTGTCATTTAGGCGCAAAGCCAGCGGTAAATAAGCCTTGAGTGTATTGGGCAAAGCAGGTGCATAGGTTTGCAGCAATTCAACAGCGGTATGGTGGTTAAAATTATCCCATTCGGCAAAGGCTAGGCTGACTTCACGAAAGCGGGTTAATTGGCTGCGTAATTCATTGCCGCGCGGCTTGCTGATCTGGCTTAAGCCATACTCGGCTTCGCTGTAAGCATAGCGTGTCCATGCCTGCCGATACGGGGCAAGCTGGCGCTCAAACCGGATACGTTCAATATTGGCAGCCTCGGAAGATTGCGAACCGTCACGGACTTTAATCAGGTCGGAGCGGCCGCCGGTGACCAGTTGCAGTTCTATATCCTGGCGCTCCATGATTGCCATCACCAAACCAGCGCTCATGGATTTGGTGCCGCCGGTATAATCGGCCAACAATCGGGCATTGGGGAATTGTTTAACAATGGCTTCAATCGCCTGGCTGCAATCCAGGTAAATTTGGTCCAGGTCATCGGACAAGGTCAGGCAGACTTGGTATTGTTCCGGCGTTAATCCGGTTTGGGTCGGTATATTGGGTAAACTGGGCTTTTCGTCATTAAAATTGGCCTTGATGCAATTACCAACACCG
>SBAV01000328.1 GCA_005239965.1 Methylobacter tundripaludum | reverse complement strand
CTTATGGCTCATTCATCCCATTAACCCACGACCTAGCCGTTTTTTTAGAAGTACAAAATATTCAATCAGTTACATCATCAAAACAGCATGGTTTTCGGATAAACCAAAATAATTTATTATTTATAATCAATATGTTATAAAAACAAGAGAATCAAGGGCGATACGTATCATGTTAAAAAATCATGATATTCAATTTTTCGGCACTATTATCTTTTAACATATTGATTTATAAATACTTTCATCAACATATTGCCCGCCTTTCCAGTCGTTAGCCTGTCGTATTAATTTGCAATTTACCCGTACCTGTAAATCGGAAATCCACAGTACTAAATTGTAACATATTGATTTTAATCAAAATATTTTTTTGGCACACTCATTGCTTTATCTATTACGAGTCTCGTTGAATTCAGTTTCACACACAGTCTCACAAAATAGCCAGGGATATGCCCTATTTTTTAATTTGGAGAACCATCATGAACAAGAAAATTTTAGTTGCAGCAATCGCTGTAGCCACCGCTACCATCAGCACCTCAGTCTTCGCAGCCACCAAATTGGGCGGCGCCACCCAAAAAGGCAGCTTGTTGATCTTTCCACGCGTTGAGGCAACAACCGACACCTATGATTATGGTAATAATGATAGAAAGAACTACAGGCCAACAACAACTGACACCTATATCAGCATCACCAATGACTCTTCAAAACCCGTACAGGTGCAATGCTACTGGGCAACTACAGAGCAATATGACCCTAATTTCCCCATTGGCAAAGGCGGCAATGCCGTTAATCCGCAGGCTCGCGATGCCATTAGAAAAAACCATTACATGGACTTTTCCTTTAGGCTAACCGCGCATCAACCTGCCTCTTTCTGGGCCGGCGATTTGTCGCTCTTAGCCAATGGTACCCATTTGTTTACCACTGGTTTTGACAAATTGGTTACCACCATAAATGCGCCGCAATTTAATTTCTTCCAAGACGGCAGCCAAGCCAATGCCGGTGAGTTAAAATGCTGGGCTGTTAGCAACGACGGCACCAAAGAAATCCATCACAACCATTTGGCTGGTAAAGCTACAGTAGTTAGCTTCGCAGAACATCGCGATCACCAAAAAGGAAACACACACAGACCAGAAGGCCAAGCGCACGAATACAATGCCTGGTCATTCCAAGCGCATTACCAAGGCAGCCCAGACATTAAACACACCAGCAGACCGCTGGGAACGCCTGGCTCACTTGATCTGGACGGCAAAGAATACGACCAATGCCCTAGCGCACTGATGGGGCAATTTGTTCCGACCTACCATTCTTTTGGCGAAATTCACAACAGAACCCAAATCACCGTATCTAACTGCCACGAGGATTTAAGACAAGACGCCTATACCCACATCACCAAACTGACCTACACCGTATGGAATGCCAACGAAATGAAATACACCGGCGCCCACGAGTGTATGGGCATGTGGTATGAATCAAACCTGGGCAAAGCGTTCCCGCACTTCACCTATAAGACACTGAAAACCGATACCGCTTACTTCCGTGCGCAACCTACCTATAGCAAGCTGTGCGCTGATAGTTCAGGTAATACCGACGATGTCGAAACCAGTGGCGTAGTCGGCATTCAAGTGAACGATATCGGTGGGGCATTCCAAAGCAGCAGCAACTTGGTTGGCTTGGGCGCAGGCACCAACGATTACACAGCAGCCGGTGCTAAGGGTCAAATCCTGTGGGATGCTGGCGCTAATCCAGACCTTGGCAAAAAATAAGGCTTAACACAATTAGTCTAAGTTGTATTAGCTGAAACCGCGCCCATACCCATAAAGGCGCCATAACCAACAAGGGAGGTCAAAAACCACGGTTTTTACCTCCCTATTTTGTTAGTTCCGAAACCATAAACTAAACTTATCAAACGTTCCCAGCATGGCCTATAATAGGCAACCCTACAGATGAAGCTTTACAAAAAATCAGGATAAAATGACAATGAAAGAAACATTACTGAAAAAGAGGTTGGCAATCATTATGGCAGCCAGCCTGGTCACCAGCATACCTGCATGGGCCGTTGACAAAGACCCGCAACTGGATGAACAAATCCAACGCTACTGGTCAGCGCAAGCCAAACACGACTGGAATACCATGTACGATCTGCTTGCCCCAAAGCAAAAGGCAAGCATCACCCGTGCTCAACATAGCGAATTACGCAATAAAAGCGGTGCTTTTGACCTTAGCAACGCACAGGTCAAAGATATGGAGATTGCCGGTGATTTGGCCTGGGTCGCTGTCGGTTTTGATGCGAAGCTGATACGCTACCCCGATGCCCCGGCACGCCACGCCCATATCTGGCAAATCTGGCAAAAAACCGATACCTGGCATCCCGTACCCGACAATGAACGGCAACAATTTCAAATCCTACCGCCTAAACTGCGTTTAGCCGCTGAAGAAACCAGCTTAGCTAACCGCGCAAAAATAGCGTGGGAAGCCAAGACTGCACAAGACTGGAAGAGTTATTATAATTTTTTGTCGCCAGCTTATCGATCAGTGGTGTCACTCGATGATTTTTTGAAAAAGAAGGCGCAATATCTCTACCCTTCCACTCATATTGATTGGGCCGAAGTTACTCAGGCCAAAAAAGATCGGGGCGCGGTCAAAGTCACATTTTCGATTAAACCCAACGATCCTGCTGCATCCAAACTGGAACCCCAAGGGCAAAGTATGACAGAAGACTGGGTCAAGCAAAATAATGAATGGTATTTTGATATCCCAGTGCCTTCAGATACCCAAAAGCCTACGCAAACAAAAGCCTCAGGAGCAAAATAATGAAACCGGCTTATCTCTACGGTATCATCATCACTTTAGCCACGATAGGTTGCAGTACCCAGCAAAACCTAATCACCACTCAAGAAGGCTTAGCGGGCGATCTATCCATTCTTCAGCCTGTCCCGCCGTCTAATCGTGTAAGCTATCGCCTAGAAACCCAAGGTGGCCTTCCAACCAGCGGTCGTTGGAAAAGCACGCCGGTACTGACTGACATCAATCAGGATGGTTTCTTGGATCTGGCCGTCCATCCCCGGTTGGAACAGGGCGCACGCGTGTGGTTAGCTGATAACCAGGGATCATGGACGGATGCTTCGCAAGGCTTAGCTATGGACACTTCTTGCGGTGGCGGCCTGGAACTCGGTGACATCAATAAAGATGGCAAAGTGGATATGGCTATCGGCGATCATTGCAGCGGCGTCTTTGTTTACTTAGGGCGTAACAACAACACTTGGCAACCCACCACTCAAGGCTTAAACTCGGCGCTGGCACAAAAAAAAGAAGCTCGCTCCCCTGACTTAAACAACCTAAAAGGCTCAGAAGACTTAGCCCTGGGTGATGTCAACGAAGATGGTTTTTTGGATATTGTCGCTACCGGTGCGGATGAAGGCGGCTTTACCGTGTTTTTGGGTGATGGCTCAGGTAAAAAATGGCAAGAAACTAAAGCCGATGGTTTACCCAGCGCAGAAGATGTCGGCGATGAAGAGTTCCATGCTGGCTGGTCAGTTGACGTACAACTGCACGATATGAATAATGACAACCATCTGGATGTGGTAGCAACCTACTATTCGGGGCCACATATCTGGTTGGGCGACGGTAAAGGACATTGGCAATCGAAAGCCACGGGACTGACAGTAACCAGCATGGGCGGTATTTATCGCAAACTGGCCGTCGCCGACATCAATGGTGATGGCCTTAAAGACTTGGCCGTAGCCAATAGCTTGAACGGTGCAGAAGCTTACCTGCAAAATGCCGATAACACCTGGCAAGGCCCTACGGATATGTTGCCACAGATGAAAGATGGTGCCACCGCCATCGCGCTGGGCGATGTAGACGGTGATGGCCATATTGATGGCATTATTGGCGGCAGACTAACCAGCCAGCACGATACCCCCAATGGCTTGCACATCGTTTTAGGTGATGGCAAAGGACATTGGCAGTATGAACAAGGCACCCAATTACCTGTTGACGGCTTACAAGAAATTTGGGGCATTTCATTAGCCGACTTGAATGGCGATAAACGTCTGGATATGGTAGTAGCCACAGGAAGCACCTCCACAACCACCGTAAAAACCAGCTCTACCCAGGTTCCAAACCAGACAGAAGAATCTAAACTGCCACACCTGCAAGTCTGGCTCAACGAACCTGTGGATAACAAGCCGCTTTAACACATAGACAATGTGCGGCCCTTAAAAACAAGACTCAGAGGGCGTAATGCCATATGTATAATCCGCATCCATTTGGTATTACTGCCCTCGTCAGGTTAAGCGCAGCCTTAATTGCCATACCGTTCTGTGCGGTCAGAGCGGAGCAAAGCGTTGCTTGTAAACCTACACACATCAGTGACAAAGTTATCAGCTTGGTTGACTGTAATGCCGCTACCGATCCAATCGACCCTGAAACCAGCACCCGTCGCTTCATCACCGATCATGCCCGTGATTTAAATCTGCCGGACAATCATTTCAAGCTGAAATTGATTGGCCGCAAAAAAACTTTACAGGGCGAATACACACGCTTTCAAAAAATGGTCGACGGCTATCCGGTTTATAACGGCATTATTTCTGTCCGTCAAGATAAGGCCGGGCATATCCGACGTGTACATAGTCAGGATAACACGCCGCAACAACCGGGTAAAACCAGTCGGCAAAAGCAATCATTTGCCGTCAAAGCCCTTATCAGTAAAAACCAGGCCGAACAAATCGCCCTCCAGTCCCTAAAAAAAGACGCAATAGGCACACCTGAATTAAAAATAAGCCATCACCCCCAAAAAGTCTGGTATCCCAATCCTGATGGATCGATGAATCTGGCCTGGAAAATGCTGATTGCGGGTGAAAACCCACTGGGTGACTTCCTGTTGGTTATTGATGCCGCAAACGGCAAGAT
>SBAV01000221.1 GCA_005239965.1 Methylobacter tundripaludum | reverse complement strand
CGCACCTACACCAAAAACTTGCTCAAGTTATTTCGTGCGTGTTACTAATCTTTATGTTCGGTTATTAATTATTAATTAATCACATCCAAAATATCAATAGACCGTATCAACCGGCTCAGCAATTACTGTATTGGCCAATGTTCCAATACCCTCAATGTCAATCTTGACCGTCTGCCCAAGCCTCAAATAACCGCGCGGTTGCATTTTTACCCCTACGCCACTGGGCGTACCGGTGCTAATCACATCGCCTGGTTCCAGCGTCATGGCCTGCGACAAATAGGCGACCATCTCATAACAGTTAAAGATCATGTGCTGGGTGTTGGAGTTTTGGCGCAACTCATCATCAACCCAGGTTTTCAGGTTCAGGTTATGCGGATCGGCTATCTCATCGCTGGTCACCAGCCACGGGCCAAGCGGACCACCCGTATCAAAAGATTTGCCGATCATCATAGTCGGTGAACGTGCTTGCCAGTCGCGCACTGAGACATCGTTGGCAATGGTAAAACCAGCAATCACCTGATTTGCCTTATCTACTGGCACATGCCGGCAACGTTTGCCAATCACAAACGCCAGCTCACCTTCATAATCCAGCTTATTGGACACTTTCGGCAGATATATGGCATCGCCGTGACCAATCACGCAGGTACTTTGCTTGGTAAAAAAACTGGGATATTCCGGCCTGTCTTTGCCGGTTTCGGCGATATGATCGGCATAATTCAGGGCGATCGCCAAATACTTGCCTGGCCTTGGCACAGGTGCCGCCAATTTGACTTCAGATAACAAAAATCTGGGCTTCTTCTTGTCTATAAGCCGTCGCATCCTGTCCATAGCGCTCTCACCTGCGGCCAAAAAACCAATCATCGTTGTTGGAATTTCTGGATCGTCTTGGCTATCGATTACGCCGTCATCAAGCACGGCACCGACACGCGATTGTCCATTATGGATAAATGTCATCAGTTTCATGGCTTAGTTTCCTGTCTGATTTTTAATGTCGCCATTGTATGGAGAGTGCGGGGCAAAAAAAAGATATAATAGTTAATTTATACCGCTGAGGAGAAGATGATGAACGAAAACTGGATTGCCCCCTCCATTCTTTCTGCCAATTTTGCCAAATTAGGCGAAGAAGTGGACAACGTTTTGGCAGCCGGTGCTGACATTGTCCATTTTGATGTCATGGACAACCATTTTGTACCTAACCTGACCATTGGGCCGCTGGTTTGTGAAGCGCTCAGAAAACACGGTGTTACTGCACCTATCGACGTGCATTTGATGGTGGAGCCTGTAGACCGTATTGTGCCTGATTTTGCCAAAGCAGGCGCGACTTATATTACCTTTCATCCTGAAGGTTCCGTACATATCGACAGAACTTTGCAACTTATCAAAAGCGAAGGCTGTAAAGCGGGCTTGGTGTTTAATCCTGGCACCCCGTTAAGCCATCTGGATTATGTCATGGATAAGATTGACATGATTCTGTTGATGTCGGTCAACCCTGGTTTTGGCGGCCAATCTTTCATCCCTTCAGCATTGGACAAATTGCGTCAAGTGCGTAAACGGATTGATGAAAGCGGCTTCAATATCCGCTTGGAAATTGATGGCGGTGTTAATGCTTCCAATATCCGCGCCATAAAAGAGGCCGGTGCCGATACGTTTGTTGCAGGCTCCGCTATTTTTGGCAAACCGGATTACAAACAAATCATCGATGAGCTGCGTGCGGAGATGGCGAAAGCTGTTTAGCATCAACGGCAGGGCGGTTTAGCGTAAGCAAACCGCCAAGCTGGTTGGGTTATATTCTGTTAGGATGGTTTTATGGATTGGGCAAGCATTTGTGAAAATCCCGTATTGGCAAATTTACCTTATAAAATTCAAACTGATAAATGGGGTAATATCGTCATGAGTCCGGCGACTAATACACATGGTATTTATCAGGCGAAAATTGTTGCCTTGCTGAGTCGAGTAATGAGCAACGGCACTGTAATTGCCGAATGTTCCGTAGCAACCCGTGAAGGCACCAAAGTGGCGGATGTTGCCTGGGCATCAAATACGTTTATCAAAGCCAACAAAGAGATGACACCGTTTGTGGAAGCACCTGAAATCTGCGTGGAAATTTTGTTCCCATCAAATACCAAGGCTGAGATGGATGAAAAAAAGGAACTCTATTTTGCCAGAGGTTGCCAGGAATTCTGGTTGTGCAGCCTAGACGGTAACATGCAATTTTACAAAAATACCGGCGAATTGGCGCATAGTCTTATCTTTGCGAAATTTCCTGCTGTAGTTGAAATGTATTGACACCCTGGAGACGGCACTATGACTATGACATTTTTAAAAAACCTTGGTTTGGTGTTATTAATTGCAACAGCTACAGTTACCTTTTCCACAACTGCGCTGGCTGAAGCTAAAGAAAGTCGTATAGCCTGGAGCACTGTTGATGCTATAGATTTAATTATTAGTAAAATAAAAGTTGCTATCACCGCAATTGATGCTGATTCTACCTGTGAACAAGTTACTATTTTGATTCGAGAAGCATTAAATGCCAGCAAAGAAATTAATGCGAGTGATTTAGTTGATAAAGATCGTATGAAAGCGAATCAAGTACTAAAGACAGCTAAAAACCATGCCAAAGAATGCAACTTAATAGATGCTAAAAAAGAACTTACCCAAGCAGAAAACATGTTTCTAGCTATGAAAATACGTGATTTAAAGTTACAAAATGCCCAGTAGTTTAAATAAGTTACCTAGCCCCGATACATTATTGTGGACGATCAACTCGAAAATAAAATTTCTGATTCTATAGATGTCAGTCTAACAAAGACAAACAAAATTATAGGGTTAATGGCTTATAAAGGCACAGTTGACCTTGATATGGATATTGATTCACGGAGAGATAGGGATGTTTATAGCTCTTTGTTTGACTAGCAATCTACCAATTAAATTAGGTTATTGACATACCAACTCATTGATTAACACCATGACCCCAGAACAATTCAACCAATACGCCAAACAAGGCTATAACCGTATCCCGATCAGCCGGGAAGTGCTGGCTGATCTGGATACACCACTGAGTGCATATTTAAAGCTCGCCGACGGCCCGTATTCCTACCTGTTTGAATCTGTCCACGGCGGTGAACAATGGGGGCGTTATTCGATTATTGGCTTACCGTGCAAAACGTTGGTGAAAATCACCGGCAACCTCATCTGCGTGGAAAAAGACGGTGAGACATTGGAAACGGTAACGCACGATAATCCTTTAGTATGGATTGAAGCGTTCAAGTCCCGCTATAAAGTACCGGATATTGAAGCGTTACCACGCTTTAATGGTGGCCTGGTCGGTTATTTTGGTTATGAAACCATCGCCTATATTGAGCCGCGCTTACGTGCTGCAGATAAGCCTGATCCATTAGGCTGCCCCGATATTTTGCTGATGGTTTCGGAAGAAATACTGGTGTTCGATAACCTGTCCGGCAAAATGTTGCTGCTTACCCACGCCAACCCAGAAGAAGACAAGGCTTATGATCGGGCTGTGGCGCGGTTAAGCGATCTGGCAAGACAGCTGCGCGAAATGAAGGCGGAACCTGCCAAGCATGCCAACCCCACTCAAGTGCAGGAATCCGATTTTGTCTCTGGCTTTACCGAGCAGGGCTTTAAAGATGCGGTGCTCAAGGCCAAAGACTACATTACCGATGGCGACATCATGCAGGTGGTGCTGTCACAACGCATGACTATTCCCTACGCCGCTGCACCGCTGAATTTATATCGTGCCTTGCGCTGTTTGAATCCCTCTCCGTACATGTTCTATCTGAACCTTGAAGATTTCCATATTGTTGGTTCATCGCCAGAAATATTGGTCAGGCTGGAAGATAATCTCGTCACGGTGAGGCCAATCGCTGGCACCCGACGGCGCGGGACAACGCCGGAACACGATCTGGAATTGGAACAAGACTTGTTGGCTGATCCCAAAGAACTTGCCGAGCATCTGATGCTGATCGACTTGGGCCGCAATGATACGGGACGTGTCGCGCAAATAGGCAGCGTGCAATTGACGGATAAAATGATCGTCGAACGTTATTCGCATGTCATGCACATCGTGTCTAATGTCACCGGCCAGTTACAAGCCGGTAAAAATGCCTTTGATGTGCTGGCGGCAACCTTTCCAGCCGGAACCGTCAGCGGCGCTCCTAAAATACGCGCTATGGAAATCATCAATGAATTGGAACCGGTCAAACGCGGCATTTATGCCGGCGCGGTGGGCTATATTGCCTGGTCGGGTAATCTGGATACAGCAATTGCCATCCGAACTGCCGTCATCAAAGACGGTCACTTACATATTCAAGCAGGCGCTGGCATTGTCTACGATTCTATTCCCCAAAGCGAATGGGATGAAACCATGAACAAAGGCCGCGCCATATTTCGTGCGGTCAGCATGGCAGAAGCAGGTCTCGATGGCGATCAGCAAGAAGAACAACCAGGAGGTCAAGCATGAGTGCAGTCAAAGTGGTGATGATCGATAATTACGACTCGTTTACCTACAACTTGGTGCAATATTTTGGCGAGTTAGGCGCTGATGTTACCGTGGTGCGTAATGACCAGATTACCGTCGATGAAATAGCCGCATTAGCCGCCGATAAAATCGTTATTTCACCTGGTCCTTGCACGCCCAAGGAAGCCGGTGTATCGGTTGAAGCTATCGCAAGATTTGCCGGGTACACTCCCATTTTGGGTGTTTGTCTTGGCCATCAAAGCATTGGTTATGCCTTCGGCGGTAATATCATTCATGCGAAAAGCATCATGCACGGCAAAACTTCGCAGGTGTATCATCAAAATGAAGGCGTATTCAAAGGCTTGAGCAATCCGTTCACGGCAACGCGCTATCATTCGCTGGTTATTGAACAGGCAACTTTACCGGATTGTCTGGAAGTTACTGCCTGGACACAGGATGAGCAAGGTAATATCGATGAAATTATGGGCGTTAGGCACAAAACGCTGGACATTGAAGGCGTACAGTTCCATCCTGAGTCGATTTTGACGGAACATGGGCATGATTTGCTTAGGAATTTTTTGGATCGGTAAGGAATGAGCATGAAACAACCTCGACAATTAACAGTAGAACTGCAAATGTACGGCATTTAAGCGAACTAAATTGTCGAACTTACTTCATGCGCGTTCCTAAGTCGCCTTCCAGGTGATGGAGTAGAATTGAAAAAGTATCGAAGCCTGGAACGCCCGATTACACATCTTCATTTATGGTGACTTGCTGGCGCAAAACCGCCTCAGAGTTAGGATTGACAGTTGCAATTGCGCCTACGGCCTTGCCACAACATAGTGATTATTGAAACTAGCTTTTATTTCTTTATGCATAGTATCGGGAGCAAGGTCTAGCTCGTCAAACCAAGTCACTGCTCCATTCTTTGCTTGAGCGAGTTTAATACAGTCATCGTTCTTCAAAAATTCAAATACACCTGTACAAAAAGAATAATCAATAAATATTGTTCCCGTTAAACCATCAGCAAAGAAAACTCTTAAAGTCCTTGAAGGCACATATTCAACTTTTAAAATATCCCAGTACATAATTATTTTAGCGGTGCTATTATTTTTGGATGTGCATTATTCAAACATAAATTCCAATCTTCCAACAGTTCTTCTTGATGTAGTTCAGCCCAATCTAAAACAAGTTGAGTTGCACGTCTTGGTAAATTTCCTTCCATGATACAAATATCTTTGATGTTCAATACCTTCGCCAAACGTGTAAAGTCAGAGGCTGTGAAAAAATCCCTAAAGCGTATTTTTACTACCTTATTTTTCAATAAGTTAAAAACTGCATAATCGATTTTTTCACAACCTCTCAGTTGAAAAACGGCATTTGAGCGTAAATATTCTCCAAATCACCTTATTGACATTTGCAAGTAATTGATTATTTTATAATTAGTTAATAAATAACAGGCCATGCAAAAAAATAACCTATTGAAATATATAGTTTTCATAAGGGG
>SBAV01000340.1 GCA_005239965.1 Methylobacter tundripaludum | reverse complement strand
TTGCTATTTGTTATTAATAAGTTTTTTCTTGGGTGGCTAATATATACCAGTTCACATTTTATTCGTATTTTTAAAAATTGCAATCGATCTGTCATCTAGCTGAGCAAAAGCCAATTTTCAAACTAAAATATTCATAAAACCAATTTAGGCGCCCTGAGAATCTACAATATAGATTGTATAGATTAACTATATCGTCACAGTAGATATTGACTTTAATCAATTAAAGGCGTGATACCTAAGGTGACAAAACAAAATCCATTCGTTAGATTCGGGTGTGATTTTAGCATGAAAAAATGAATTAAAACTGAATGTAACAGTAAGAATGCGTGGCAATAACACCGGATTTTTTTTAATCCGATGTTAACCCTTGCTTGCTGTTGTCATTGCGCTTGTCTTAACAGTCGAAAACCAATATCGTTGCTACGGCTCACGGGTAAGCCGCTGAAACGAACTGATGAACGCAGGTTGATGGCGTTACCTACCCAACTGCCGCCACGGTAGACACGGTATTGTCCGGTACTTGGGCCTGTTGGGTCCTTGTCCGGGCTGTTACTGTAGTAGTTTGGATCGTACCAATCCTGCACCCACTCCCAAACATTGCCGTGCATATCATACAACCCCCATTGGTTAGCCTTTTTTTGCGCGACTTCATGGGTATCGCCACCGTAGCCCTTGTCGCCAAACCAGGCGTACTCGTCTAACGAAGAGTTACTGTCACCAAACGAATACAGTGAGGTTGAACCGGCTCTGGCGGCGTATTCCCATTCTGCTTCGCTAGGCAAGCGATAGTTGTTGCCACCTTCTTTGGCATTCAGGCGTTTGATGAATTCCTGCGTATCATCCCAACTGACCCTTTCCACAGGTCGATACTGGCTTTTGAACTTACTGGGATTTTTATCCATAAGTTCTTGCCATTGTTTTTGGGTGACTTCGGTTTCGCCCAAATAAAAAGGCTTTTCAATGCATACCTTGTGGCTGGGCATTTCTGCTTTGCTACTGGCTTTAATTTCTTTAATGGTTCTATCCAGCCCCATTTGAAAACAGCCGGGTTCTATTTTAATAAAACTGATACCCATGAAATTTTTGTGTTCTGCTGCTTGTATGGGTTGTATAACCAGTATGCTTGCCAGTAAACTTAAGCGTATGCTGTTTGACCGTGTTTTAGTTTTTTTTAGTTTCATAAATTCTCCGTAAGTCGTTTTACCAAAAACCATGAGCTTGCACTCATCGCGTTAACATTTGGGTGATGTTGACAACAAATAGAACTTCTGATGTTAATGGTACACTAACTTATGCACATTACAAATGGTGTGCTGCACGTTGCTATGGACAGTCAATACTGTTATAAAAACACCACGATAATCCCCGCTTTTGGAAGACCGAGTGATTAAGTTATGCCACTAAAAAAAATTGTTTTATCCCTACTGCTGCTGGTTATGGCGGCGCAGAATAACGCAGTACAGGCCGAACAAGTGGATGTGAGATCCTTTGTTTCAGGGAGTTACCAACAGATATTAAGCGCTGCGGCTAATCAGCCGTTGATGTTGGTGGTTTGGTCGATAACCTGTTCTTCTTGTTTGAAAGATATGGCTTTGTTAAATAGCCTCCATAAAAGCCATCCTGGTCTTAAAATTGTTATGTTGGCAACGGATGGGGCGGAAGCGGATGCACAAATCCAAAACATATTGCAGAAGAATGAATTGACAACGGTGGAAAACTGGAATTATGCCGATGAAAACACCCAAAAGCTGCAATATGAAATTGACCCGGACTGGTATGGTGAACTTCCCAGAACGTATTTTTTTAATAAGTCCCATCAAAGGGAAGGGGTCAGTGGGGTATTGTCAGAAGCGGATTACCAGGCACATTTTGCGAAAATTATAAAATGATAACTGAGAAATTTAAGCAGTGTGCTGGGGGATTGGCGGTATTGGCTTCTGTCGTCTCAATGCTGAGCGCTTGTTCTAATGGCGCATCTTTAACGCGATTAGGAAGTGCTGTAGATCAGGTTTTAAGTGCAAATGTGTCCAAATCTGTTTTAGGCTTTTCGGAGGCCACTTCATTCGATGTGTACGTTGATGATGACCGTATTCATCTGATCGCTGCCGGTGTGTTGCCAAGCTCTGGCAAGCAGGTGGCGCGTTACGTGCATTCCGACGATGGTGGACAACATTGGTCGGAACCATCCAATGTGCTTAGTCTTAAGTCTGCGTCCATGCTCACTCGGGGCAATGATATTCAATTGGCTGCTACAGGAGACAATTTGGTTGCCATATGGCAAACAACGGGTGAAATTCCCGGTATGGGTTCTATTGCCAGTGTTTATTCCCATGATGGAGGCAAAACTTGGAAATCTGGCGCTAATCCGGCTGCCAATGATAGTGGGGATCAATCCCATATGGATATTGCTGCGGGTAAAGATGGTTTTTTTCATGCCGTTTGGTTGGATGACAGGGATGAAAACGGCTACCAGGGATTGCGCTATGCACGTTCAGATGATGCCGGCACGCATTGGCAAAAGAGCAGCACGCTGGATGATACGACGTGTTCCTGTTGCTGGAATAAAATAGCATTTACGCCCACCGGTGCGCTAAACGTGCTTTACCGTGATATGGAGGTGCGCGATATGGCACTTACCCAATCGGCAGACAATGGTGCAACATGGCAGAAAGCGAGTAGGGTAGGGGATTTCAACTGGAAGTTTGACGGTTGTCCACATGTAGGTGGCGGTCTGGCTTATACCGATATTGACGGTAATACGGTAATGCACAGTGTTGTCTGGACAGGGGCGGAGCAAAAACAAGGGTTGTATTATTTGCGCTCTACGGATAATGGCAAACTATGGTCAACGCCTCGTAAATTAGGTTATAGGGCGGTTCATGCCGATATAGCGGCCACGGATAATCAGCACATTGGGGCGGTTTGGGATGAAACAGGTGCTGACGGTAGCGCTGTTTATTCTGCCCGATCCGTCGATGGCGGATCATCGTGGTCGGAGGCAAAACAATGGTCTGCACCTGGCCATAATGCTGTGCAGCCGCGTATTGTCCAGGCTCAGGATGGATTTTTGCTGCTATGGACTGAAAAACAGCCCAAACAAGCCAGTCAACTTATTAGCGTGCATGTAGAATGATTAAGTAACCGATTAATCTGATGTGCGTTTAATTTCATGAAGCGCCCGCAAGCGCGAAGGTTTTTTAACTCGATTATTTCCATTACTGTTACGGGAGTTTTCTATGACCATGACCAACGAACCGCGCCCCCCATTTCCACCTTTCACGCGAGAAACCGCCATACAAAAGGTTCGCATGGCTGAAGATGCCTGGAATAACCGCGACCCTGACCGTGTTGCCTTGGCTTATACCGTCGATAGCCAATGGCGTAACCGTACTGAATTCCCGATAGGACGGGTGCAAATTATCGCGTTTTTGAAGCAAAAATGGGCAAAAGAACTCGAATACCGCTTAATCAAGGAGCTGTGGGCGTTTGATGGCAACCGCATTGCGGTGCGCTTTGCTTACGAGTGGCATAATGATAACGGTGAATGGTTTCGTTCTTACGGTAATGAAAACTGGGAGTTCGATGAAAACGGCTTAATGAGTTGCCGTTATGCCAGCATCAATGATTTGGCGATTAAAGAAATCCATCGACAGTTTCACTGGCCACTGGGTCGTCGCCCTGATGAACATCCGGGTTTAAGCGAAATGGGGCTTTAACGGTAAAATTCCGTTGCACAAGGACTGCTGCGATTATTTTGTAACTACTCATTGAGTTGCAGGTAACCATATTTTTCAATGACTTATCGCTTCTAAAATGCGCTAAAATTTATTGCCGCCGAAATCAGCCAGTTGGAAAAAGACACTATGGTGATGTTGAGTGAGGTGGTTTGATGATGAAAATACAATCCGCCGTAGGGGCGAACCTACGTGTTCGCCCTGTATATATTCGCCCTTTGCGAAGAGTTCGCCCTACATATCGCACCTGTTCGTAATAAAGGGTGGACACGTAGGTCCGCCCTACGGGTTATTGCCGTAATCCGCCCAACCAACGGAATACACCATGACCTATAACCCCGCCATCCACCATCGCCGTTCCATTCGCCTGAAAAATTACGATTATTCACAGGCGGGCGCTTTTTTGTCACCATCTGTCAACAAAGTAGGGATTGCCTGTTTGGGCACATTGCCGATGACCGCATGGTATTAAATCCTGCCGGTAACATGGTAATGCGCTGGTATTTGGAATTGGAAAACAAATTTCCAGACATTCAATGCGATGCCTGTATTTGTATGCCGAACCACCTGCATTTTATCGTGGTAAACGTAGGGGCGGACCCACGTGTCCGCCCTGATCATACAAAGGGCGAACACGTAGGTTCGCCCCTACATCGGGTGGTGCAATGGTTTAAAACCATGACGACTAACGAATATATCCGCGAGGTCAACCAAAACCAATGGCCACGTTTTGAGGGTAAATTATGGCAACGCGATTATTGGGAGCATGTGGTACGTAACGAGACGGACTTGGAACGCTTACGCGAGTATATAGCCAATAATCCCAAGAGCTGGGCATTGGATAAGTTGTACAAGGAAAATTAACATGATTAATATCATTCCATTTCCTTTAAATTACATTGATTGGCCGGTAGCACTTCAAAATAATTCCCTATTTGTGCAGCAAGCCGCTGCACAATTGTCCAACAGCTTGTTGGACAATTTCCGTTGGGCTAAAAAAATAACATCTAACATCGCCTTGTCATACTTATCCAATCCACCGCTGGAGTATCTATGATCGATTACAGCAAATTCAAAAAATCCCTTAAGCAGCTTGAATTGCAATTTGCCAATTATCAACGTTCTGCAGGCCGCACAGATTTATCCACATTGGATAAAGAAGGCATTGCCGAATCGGTCATCCAACGTTTTGAAACCTGTTACGACTGCGTATGGAAGCACCTAAAACGCTATTTGGTTGAAACGTTGGGTCTGCCCGACGTGCCGAACAGCCCTAAACCTATTTTTCGCCTAGCCGCAGACAATCGCCTGTTTCGCGCCAGTACCGAGCAATGGTTAGGTTACGCTGATGCACGTATCCAAACCTCACATGATTACAATGGCGATAAAGCACAAATGGCGTTGGCGCTGATGGCGGATTTTATCGCCGATGCCATCGCCCTGTATCAAACCTTGACGGAAGAAACTTGGGAATGAAGCCGATTTTGGACATTACTCCAGCGCAACAAACCTTGCTGTTGCAGATGGTACAACAATTTCTGCCCAATGTTGCAATTTGGGCGTTTGGCTCACGGGTAAAGGGCAATGCCCGAGCTACTTCCGATTTGGATTTGGTGGTGTTTGCCAAACCCCCACAAAAACCGCAGGTGTTCGCCTTGCAAGAAGCGCTGGAAGAAAGCAACTTGCCCTTCAAAGTTGACTTACTGATTTGGGATGACATTCCGGAAAACTTTAGAACCACTATCCAAAACCACTTTGTTGAATTGGTAAGGCATTCAGGGACGGCCCATGTATAAAGAAATCGATTTCGAAAACGACATTGAACACGCACTGGTTGACACAGGCGGTTATAAAAAAGGCGATAACACAGGGTATGACCCAGAAACCGCCTTATTTCCCGCTGAAATAACAGCCTTTGTCCAAAAGACCCAACCCAAAATCTGGGTGCGGCTAACCCAATTGGATGCCCATAAGGCGGCAGCCATGCTAATAGACCGCCTGGTCAAGGAGCTGGCGGCCAAAGGCGCATTGGCCATATTGCGCGAAGGCTTTAAATGTGTCGGCAAAACTGTGCGCCTGGCCTATTTTGCACCCAATACCGGCCTTGACCCCGGTGCGACAGAACGCTACGAGGATAACCGCCTGACGGTTACGCGCCAAGTCAAAACCAAAAGCGGGGCAATCCCCGATATGGTGCTTGCTGTCAATGGCTTACCTGTGGCCACACTAGAATTGAAAAATGCACTATCCGCCACGCGCTGGAATGTTGAACACGCCAAAAACCAATACCGCTTTGAACGTGATCCCAAGGAATTGCTGTTTGCCTTCAAACAGCGCTGTTTGGTACATTTTGCCGTAGACACCGAACTGGCATTTATGACTACCAAGCTGGAGGGCAAAGACACGTTCTTTTTGCCCTTCAACCTTGGGCATGAAAACGGTGCGGGGAATCCTCCCGCAGAAAGCGATGTACGCACCACCTATTTATGGCACAAGGCGCTTACCCGCGATAGCCTGATGGACATTCTTGCCCGCTTTATCCATCTGGATGTGGAAGAAAACACGGTGATAACCG
>SBAV01000196.1 GCA_005239965.1 Methylobacter tundripaludum | reverse complement strand
ACACCCATCATACCCAGAATAAAACCGAAAACTCCGCTCAAAGCATATCTTTTTGCGCTTGAACCCAGCTTCCTAATGTTGTAAGTCTGGATAAAATTCTGAATTGAGAATATCCTCTTGAGCGTAAGGATATTGGGCTGGGAAATCTGATTCTTCGATGCCAGTTTCCTTGGCAGCTAGCAAAACAGCATCCACATAGGCCTCAGCAATAAATTCTTCCAATCTGGCATGTAAGCTAGGATTATCATTTAAAAGTCTTTGGAGCTGTCGTCTCTGTTCTTTAATGGTAAGTTGCCAACTCCTGCCGCGAAAGGAAGGTTGATAATGCCATTTCAAGAGGTGACCCATTAAGACAGCCAGCCGATTTATCAACTCTCGACGCTCACTCGCTCCCATGTGCTCTATTTCCTCAATTAAATTTTTAAGATCGACATCAGCCAGATTGCCTGATTTAAGAAGCTCAACCTGTTGCTGTGTCCAAGCGTAAAAATCCAATTCATGAAGCAATGAAGTTGCCATAACTGTATCACCTGAAATCTCTATTTTCGATAACGTGTTTCATTTTGCAAGAACCAAGCATAAGTATCGCGCAAACCGTGTTCCAGCGTAATAGACGCCTGCCAACCCAATTTTTTTAAACGGGACACATCCAATAACTTGCGCGGTGTACCATCAGGTTTGGACGTATCAAATATCAATTCACCGGTGAAATCGACAACCCTCTTCATAGTTTCTGCAAGTTCTCGTATAGTGCAATCAGCACCCGTACCTACATTGATATGTGATAGCATTGGCATTGTATAGGTCTGGTAGACAGCATTATCCAGCTCCATAACATATATACTGGCAGCCGCCATATCATCGACATGCAGGAATTCACGCATAGGCGTACCGCCACCCCATACCGTTACTTGTTTATCCCCGCGACATTTAGCTTCGTGAAAACGACGCATCATCGCTGGGATAACATGGCTGTTTTCTGGATGAAAGTTGTCGTGTGGGCCATACAGATTAGTGGGCATAAAACTGCGATAATCGCGCCCGTATTGGCGGTTGTAGGATTCGCACAGTTTGATCCCAGCAATCTTGGCGATAGCATAGGGTTCATTGGTGAATTCCAGTGTTCCGGTCAAGAGAGCATCTTCTCTCATAGGTTGTTCTGCCAATTTTGGATATATGCAGGACGATCCAAGAAACAACAGCTTCTGTACCCCTGCTTGATGAGCAGCGTTAATGATATTGCACTCCATCATCAAGTTGGCGTAGATAAACTCCGCCGGATAAGTATTGTTGGCATGAATACCACCGACTTTGGCAGCTGCCAGATACACCTGGTCGATAGCTTCTTGCTGGAAGAAATTTTCAACGTCAGCTTGGCGAGTCAAATCAAGTTGTTGATGGCTGCGAATAACAAACTCTACGTCATCACGGTGCTGTAACTGACGGATCAAGGCAGAGCCGACAATACCATTATGGCCTGCAATGTAAATCCGTTGTTTATTCCCGCGCATGACTAACCTCAAAGCCATGGTCTTTCAACAATTTATGGCGTTTGGCTTGATCCAGGTCATGGGCGACCATTTCGGCAACCATTTCTTGTAAGGTAATTTGCGACACCCAGCCCAATTTTTCTTTGGCTTTGCTTGGGTCACCAAGTAGGGTTTCTACTTCGGTAGGGCGGAAGTAACGCGGGTCGACGGCAACAATCACATCACCGACTTTAACGGCGGTGGCGCTATCATCTTCCACTTTGGCAACGATACCTTTTTCTTCTACGTCCGTACCTTCCCAACGCAGAGTAATACCGAGTTCACCAGCGGCAAAATCGACGAATTGCCGCACAGAGTATTGCACGCCAGTGGCGATGACGAAGTCTTCAGGCTGCTCTTGTTGTAGCATAAGCCATTGCATTTCGACGTAATCTTTGGCATGTCCCCAGTCGCGCAGGGAATTCATATTGCCGAGATAGAGACAAGCATCGATACCCAAGGCAATGTTAGCTAAGCCACGGGTGATTTTGCGGGTCACAAAGGTTTCACCACGGCGTTCGGATTCGTGGTTGAACAGGATGCCGTTGCAGGCGTACATACCATAGGCTTCACGGTAGTTGACGGTAATCCAGTAGGCATAAAGTTTAGCAGCCGCATAGGGCGAACGCGGATAGAACGGCGTAGTTTCTTTTTGTGGGGTTTCTTGCACCAAGCCGTACAGTTCGGAGGTGGAGCCTGGTAGATGCGGGTTTTCTTTTCCAGGCCGCAGATACGCACGGCTTCCAATATACGCAGTGTGCCGAGTGCATCGCTATTGGCGGTGTATTCCGGGCTTTCAAACGACACAGCGACATGGCTTTGTGCACCGAGGTTGTAGATTTCGTCGGGTTGCACTTGTTGGATGATGCGGATCAGGTTAGTGGCATCCGTCAAGTCACCGTAGTGCAAAATAAAGTTACGGTTATCAATATGTGGGTCTTGATAGATATGATCGATCCGCTGGGTGTTAAAAGACGAAGCACGGCGTTTGATGCCGTGAACTTCGTAGTCTTTTTTTAATAGGAACTCGGCTAGGTAAGATCCATCTTGGCCGGTAATGCCGGTAATGCCGGTAATCAGGGCTTTTTTCTTGTGCATGGTTTTCTCAACAATTTAAAAGGAAAAATCAGTTTGTTTTTGTAGCCAAGTGGGCAACGTTTCTCTACCCGACATATTATGACCCCACACTGTTCCCAGTATTTCGCCAGATCAAGTCTGAACTACCGTAGCTAAAATTTTATTAGCAGCCGCCTGTACCGAAAACACATCCGAAAGCAATTGCTTAGCGTTTGTTCCTAGATTTTTTCTCAAATCAGCATCATGCAATAATTGCAAAGCGTTATTGAGTAAGCCAATATCATCGCCATTGATAGTTACAAACCCTGCTTCTGCTTGCTCTACAACATCCTGTAAATCATTATCTGGATTAACGCTACCCAATATGGGTTTTTCTTGCACCATATAGCCCAATAACTTACCGGGAAAATTGTGCGTGGTATGACCTCGATGCAGACTAAATAAGCCTATATCAAATTCCGTCAGTATTTTTTTGAATTCATCTTGAGTAACCGGAGGTAGCAACGTCATATTATTTAAACAATATTCATCTATCGAATGACGCACTAACTCGACTTCATCGCCAGCACCAACCAATACAAAATGCGCCTTATCCTCCGAACACATTGCTTTGGCCAAACGCACGATATTCATCATGTCTTGCGCATGGCCAATATTGCCACCGTAAAAATAGATCACCTTATTTTCCAATCCTAGCTTTTGGCGATAATAGCCGCTATTTTCAGGAACAGGCTCATCCGCAGCCCAGTTATATAAAAGATCAAGCGGCTTTTTGACAGCGCAAGCTTCTGAAAACCAAGCCAAATTTTTAGGTGATTGTATGCCGATGGTATCTGCTGCCTGGTAACTTAACATTTCAAAAAATCTGAAATACCAAGTGATGGGAGATTTCGCGCTCAGCATGCCATTGTCGATCACCCATTGCGGGAAAAAATCACGTAAGATTAAATAACTTTTAGCTCCCCATAACTTTTTTAAACGACCAACCAACCACCCCCAAAAAATGGTAGGTGAATAATAAATAATTAAATCATGGGGGTGTTGTTGGAAATATGGCTTATAGGCTTGCCAGGCATGGTAAGAAAGTAACGTCTCGTTAATAGCTCTTTTTATCTTAGATACATTTTTTATCTCACCAGAACGAAAACGACAAACAGTAACACCGTCTAATTCTGAAATTTCAAAACGTTTAGTTAAATCTGGAGAAGGGGTAACAACGGTGACGGTATACCCCCGCGAAACAAACTCGATTGCTAATTCGTGCATCATTTTGGCACCGACTTTGATGCTGGTCGGCAAATAATCATCGATGATGAGGCATATTTTCATACTATTTGATCTTCTGCCAAACCACACGATTAATATAATCGGTATAAGAAAGAATAATTCTTACTACCTTATCGGAAACATTAGGCATAGAATAATCACTCACAGGCCGTGTTCCCCTACCATCCATACCGGCTTGGGACTCTAAAATTACCAAGCCTTGCATAATACGCTCTTTATGCAACCCTACCATCATAACTGATGCTTCTTCCATGGCTTCGGGTCTTTCGTGCGCCTCTCGGATATTAAGGCCAGGGAAACCCAAAATAGAAGACTCTTCAGAGATCGTACCACTATCGGATAATACCGCTTTTGCGTCTAATTGGAGCTTGACATAATCTATAAAGCCCAATGGTTTCATCAGTTTTATTAATGGATTAAACTCAACACCTGTTTCTTCAATGCGTTTACGGGTGCGCGGATGTGTAGAAATAATAACCGGTAATTGATAATGTTCAGCGATTGCATTCAGCGTTTCTATCAGAGCAAAAAAATTGCGGTCAGAACTGATGTTTTCTTCCCTGTGTGCTGAAACGACAAAATATTCGCCTTTTTTGAGATTCAAGCTATCAAGCACCAAAGACCCATTAATCTCATCAAGACGCGAATGAATGACCTCAAACATTGGGCTGCCGGTTTTTATAATACGATCAGCAGGCAAACCCTCCCTTAACAGGTACTCCCTGGCAATATCGCTATAGGTCAGATTAATATCGCTGATATGGTCGACTATTTTACGGTTGGTTTCTTCAGGAACACGTTGATCAAAACAACGGTTACCCGCTTCCATGTGGAATATAGGGATTTGGCGTTTTTTGGCCGGAATTGCGCACAAGCAGCTGTTGGTATCCCCCAGAACCAAAAAGGCATCCGGTTGTTCTTTCTCTAAAACCGGATCAACATTAATCAGGATATTGCCAATGGTTTCAGCGGCGTTTTTTCCCGCTGCATTCAGGAAATAATCCGGCTTTCTGATACCAAAATCCTTGAAAAACACTTCATTGAGTTCGTAATCATAATTTTGTCCGGTGTGTACTAATACGTGTTCTACGCTTTCGGTTGCATCCAGCTTTTTAAGCACAGCAGAAAGCCTGATAATTTCAGGCCGTGTGCCAACCACAGTCATTACTTTTAGCTTTTTCATATTAAACCGGTTTATTTCAAATTGGGTTACTTACTTTACTCTAGCATGAGGAATATTAGGACTACTGGGGTCTACCGTGATCTCGCGTCGGCTTGGTGATAGCAACAGATCCATATCTTCCATAGGTACGGCACCCAATAACACTTCATCACCTAATACCAATGCACCCACATAACAAAAGCGATCCCGGAATCCTACTTTGATCGGCCCCACGTAAGGCACGCTCATTGATCGACCATCTGCCATGGTCACTTCCCGCTTTGACTCCATTTCAAGATCAAGATGAATAGCAATTTGTTCAGGTATACAAAGCATTAAAGCACAGGTATCGGCCAAAGCTCGTGCGATGATAGGCGTCAAAGCCGGATTACGCGGGTTACTGAGTTTAATTTCCGCAAAGATATGTTCCATTTTACGTCCTCTTTTTAAACCTTGCTTGCAATCGTATCAGGTCGATCACGATCAAAAATTTCGTTGGCCCATAACATCACCACCATTTCTTCCTCTCCAATATTGGTAATATCATGCGACCAACCAGGAATAGTCTCGACTATCATAGGTTGCTCGCCCGAAGTAAACAGCTCATAAGTTTCTTCAGTCAAAATATGGCGAAAACCAAAACGAGCTTTGCCTTTGATCACCAAAAATTTTTCAGTCTTGGAGTGATGGTAATGGCCGCCACGGGTAATACCGGGATGTGCCGTAAAGTAAGAAAACTGCCCTGAATCCTTTGTTTTGAGCATCTCGACAAACACACCACGCGAATCGCCAAACTTGGGCACTTCATACGCGAAAGCATCAGGAGTTAAATAACTCATGTAAGTTGAATACAAGACCCGTACCAAACCGGTACCGACGGGTTCTGAAACCAACGACAGGCGGCTATCCCGGAACGCTTGCAGTTGCCTGGCCAGTTCACCAACGGTTGTTTGATATTGCACCGGCACAGAGCAAAACGCCGACACCTCAACTTTTGGTTTATTGTTCAAAACACGTATAAATTCATCAACCACATCATCAACATAAACCAGCGATAAGGCCGCATTGCTGTCATTAATTTGAATCGGCAGGCCTCTGGCGATGTTATGGCAAAAGGTGGCTACTGCTGAGTTATAATTTGGCTTGCACCATTTACCAAACACATTCGGCAATCGGTAAATATAAACTGACGCTCCAGTTTGCTCAGCATAATTACGTAAAGCATTTTCAGCTTCACATTTACTTTTACCATAAGGATTATTTAAAGCAGCTTGTATTGAAGAGCTAAAAATAACTGGTAGTTGTCGGCCATCATCAATTAATAGCTGACACAGATGCTGGGTAAATCCAGTATTACCTGTGGTAAATTCTTCTGGTGATAGGGGGCGATT
>SBAV01000365.1 GCA_005239965.1 Methylobacter tundripaludum | reverse complement strand
GCTGGTTGGCGTACAAAGCGATGTCTTAACAGATTGACTTGGATCGTATGATGAGTTTAAAGAAAAAACCAAATACCTGTAGTGGAGCTTATGCACAGTTTCAAAGAAAATCAAAATCGTAAAGGCATTATCCTTGCTGGAGGCAGTGGCACGCGTTTGTATCCACTAACCCGTGCGGTCAGTAAACAATTGATGCCGGTCTATGATAAGCCGATGATCTATTACCCGTTGAGTGTGCTGATGCTGTCCGGTATCCGTGATATTTTGGTTATTACGACACCGGAAGATTCTGCCCAGTTCCAACAACTGTTGGCAGATGGGGCGCAATGGGGATTGAATATCCAATACGCTGTACAACCTAAACCCGAAGGGTTGGCGCAAGCTTTTTTGATTGGCGCGGAATTTCTGGGTAATGCGCCTGCTACGCTCATTTTGGGTGACAACATCTATTACGGCGAAGGTTTGTCCAAGCGTTTGCAAACAGTTGCGACTCAGAAAACTGGAGCAACTGTTTTCGCCTATTACGTTAAAGACCCGGAAAGCTACGGTGTTGTTGATTTTGATGCCAATGGCAAGGCTTTGAGTATCGAGGAAAAACCTGTTCGCCCGCGTTCCAATTATGCGGTTACGGGTTTGTATTTTTATGACAATCAAGTGGTGGACATGGCGCGGGAAGTGCGTCCATCTGCGCGTGGTGAACTGGAAATCACCACGCTCAATCAGATGTATTTAGAGCGTGGGTTATTGCAGGTGGAAATGCTTACGCGCGGCACGGCGTGGCTGGATACGGGTACGTATGCTTCTTTATTGGATGCGGCCAATTTCGTCCGTGTCATTGAGGAACGCCAAGGTTTGAAAATTGCCTGTCCTGAAGAAATAGCCTGGCGGATGGGATATATCGATGCTGGGCAATTACAGGCTTTAGCCGAGCCCTTGAAGAAAAGTGGCTACGGGCATTACCTGATGGAGTTGCTCGCATGAAGTTGATTGATACCTTGATTCCTGATGTAAAAATTATTGAGCCTCGCGTGTTTGGCGATGTACGTGGTTTTTTTATGGAAACCTGGAGTGCACAAGCTTTTGCCTCACTGGGACTGGATTTAACTTTTGTGCAAGACAACCACAGCCGCTCACGGCAAGGTATATTGCGCGGCCTGCATTATCAAATTCAGCATTCACAAGGCAAGCTGGTGCGTGTTACTCACGGTAAGGTATTTGATGTTGCAGTCGATATTCGTCGCAGTTCTGCTACTTTCGGCCAATGGGTAGGGGTGGAATTGTCGGATGATAATCCTCAGATGTTGTGGATTCCGCCGGGTTTCGCCCATGGTTTTTATGTGATGAGCGAGTCAGTGGATTTTCTTTACAAATGTACCGATATTTATGCGCCGGAATATGAACGCAGCTTACAGTGGGATGACCCGGCGCTGGCGATTGCGTGGCCGTTGGTGGGTGGGCAAGTACCACTGCTTTCTGCTAAAGATGCACACGGTGCCAGTTGGCAGGAAGCGGAGATGTTCGCATGACCGATCAGCTGCGCTCAAGTAGTGATGCGCCTGTCAAAGTATTGCTCACTGGCGCTAATGGACAGTTGGGCTCAGAATTGCGAGCGACTTGTCCTGCACACATAACGCTAGTTTCTACTCACCGTGGCACGTTGGATATGACTCAGGCCGAACAGGTTTCGACGGCATTGGCAATGCACCGGCCAGATGTCATTATTAATGCAGCTGCTTACACGGCTGTGGACAAGGCGGAAAGTGAGGCCGAAAGTGCTTATGCGAGCAACCATTTGGCGGTAAAAAAATTGGCGCAAGCGGTATCCGAGTGGAATGCAAATGGGCAGAACGCTGTTTACTTGCTGCACGTTTCGACCGATTTTGTATTTGACGGTAAGCAATCCACACCCTATACGCCCACTGACCCTACTCATCCGCAAGGTGTTTACGGTGATAGCAAGTTCGCTGGAGAACAGGCTGTGCAGGCATATTGCCCGACAGCGGGTATAGTCCGCACGGCGTGGCTGTATTCTGTTTATGGCAATAATTTTGTGAAAACCATCTTGCGGTTGGCATCTGAACGAGATGCGTTGGGCGTGGTTGTTGATCAGGTAGGTTCGCCGACGTGGACACGGACATTGGCAGATACGCTATGGGCATTTGTTGTACAAAAACCGCTGGGTATTTTCCACTGCTCAGATAACGGTGTGGCCAGTTGGTATGATTTTGCCATTGCCATACAGGAAGAAGCCCTAGCTCTTGGACTCATTAAAAAGCTTATCCCCGTTACGCCGTTACGCACAGAAGAATATCCTACGCCTGCCCGTCGACCGGCATTCAGTGTGCTTGATAAGCGCACTACCGAGGATCGGCTGGGTTACAAGTTACCTTACTGGCGCAATAGCTTACGGGAAATGTTGATGGAACTGAAACAAAAGACAACAACTGTATGACAACTCTTTATCAACCCAATAATTTACTGGTTACGGGCGGCGCTGGCTTCATCGGTACGAATTTTGTCCACTATTGGTTGCAACGGTATCCCGATAGTCGTTTGGTGGTGCTGGATGCTCTGACTTACGCAGGACGTTATGAGAATCTGCTTCCAATGGAAGGGCAAGCAAACTTTCGTTTTGTTCATGGCAATATTCTCGACCAAGCCTTGGTAGAGCAATTGCTGCGTGATGAAAATATCGATACGCTGGTGCATTTTGCAGCCGAATCACATGTGGATCGTTCGATTTATGGGCCTGATGAGTTTTTGAAAACCAATATTGATGGCACACACAGTTTATTGAAGGCGGCGAAAAAAATTTGGCTAGAAGAAAAACCAGGTTTTGTACACCGTTTTCATCATGTTTCTACCGATGAGGTGTATGGTACGTTGTCACCAACTGATCCGGCTTTTACCGAGATCACGCCTTATGCGCCTAATTCGCCGTATGCTGCTAGCAAGGCAGCTTCTGACCATGTTGTGCGTGCGTATCAACATACGTATGGTTTGCAGACGACGACCAGTAATTGTTCGAACAATTATGGCCCTTACCAATATCCAGAAAAACTGATTCCTTTAGCCATTTCTAATTTGCTACAAGGTAAACCAGTACCCATTTATGGTGATGGCCAACAAATTCGGGATTGGTTGTATGTGGATGACCATAACCGGGGTATTGATTTGATTATCCGTACTGGACAGGATGGGGAAACTTACAATATTGGCGGCAATAATGAGCAGGCTAATTTGAATTTGATTCAAGAGTTATGTGCATTATTGGATGCACGTTTCCCAGATTCGCCCCAGGTCCCGCATAAACAGCATATTACTTATGTGACAGACAGACCGGGACATGATCGGCGTTACGCGATTGATAACAATAAGATTTGCCGTGAATTGGGGTATGTTCCTGCGGAAACTTTTCAATCTGGGCTTGCCAAGACCTTGGATTGGTATCTGGAGCGGACTGAGTTTTGGCAGGGTGATGTTAAGTTGTTTGGAACTCATTCATAAATGATCAACAAATTTGTAATTATATGAAAATTGCTATTGTTGGCGCTGGGTACGTAGGTCTCTCTAATGCTGTTCTATTGGCGCAACACAATGAGGTTGTTTTGCTGGACATTGCGCAGGATAAGGTGGCACAAGTGAACCGTAAGGAATCGCCAATTGAGGATACTGAGTTGGAGGATTACCTGCAAAACAGACCACTTCAATTGTGTGCGACACTCGACAAGTGTGAGGCTTATGTCGGCGCTGATTATGTTGTGATTGCTACGCCTACGGACTATGATCCAAGGACTAACCATTTCAATACTAGTTCGGTGGAATCGGTCATTCGGGATGTTACGGCAATTAATCCAAATGCGGTTATGGTCATCAAGTCTACTGTGCCTGTTGGTTATACCCGAAACATTACGCAAGAGACAGGCAGCAAGAACATCCTGTTTTCGCCGGAGTTTTTACGGGAAGGCAGGGCGTTGTATGACAACCTCCACCCTTCACGGATTGTGGTGGGGGAGCATTCTGAGCGTGCCCAGCGGTTTGCTAATTTGCTCAAGCAGGGGGCAATTAAGCAAGATATTTCTGTTTTGTTGACTGGTTCGACTGAAGCTGAGGCCATTAAGTTGTTTGCCAATACTTATTTGGCGATGCGGGTGGCTTATTTCAATGAGCTGGATACTTATGCTGCTTTATATGGACTGGATTCGCGCATGATTATCGACGGTGTTGGTTTAGATCCACGCATAGGCAGTTATTATAACAACCCTTCGTTTGGTTATGGGGGTTACTGTTTACCTAAGGATACTAAGCAGTTGCTGGCTAACTACGATACTGTGCCGCAGAATTTGATTCGCGCTATTGTCGAAGCTAACAATACACGTAAGGATTTTATTGCCGATTCTATTATCCAGCGCAATCCTAAAGTGGTGGGGATTTATCGTTTGATTATGAAAAGCGGTTCGGATAATTTCCGCAGTTCTTCTATTCAAGGGATTATGAAGCGCATTAAGGCGAAGGGGATTAAGGTGATTGTGCATGAACCTGTGTTGACTGAAACCGAGTTTTACCATTCGGAAGTGGTTAATGATTTGGCTGAGTTTAAGCGGTTGTCTGATGTGATTGTCGCTAATCGGGTTACACCGGAAATCAGCGATGTGATGGATAAGGTTTTCAGTCGTGATTTGTTTGGGAGTGATTGAATGAAAGTGTTGGTAACGGGAGTTGCCGGATTTATCGGTATGCATGTTGCAAAAATCCTGTTGGAGCGTGGGGATCAGGTGATTGGTATTGATAACCTGAATGACTACTACGATCCGCGTCTTAAGCTTGCTCGTTTGGAGCAACTTAAACCTTTTCAGCAATTTAGTTTTGTGGAAGGCGATATTGCAGATCGGTCGACAGTGGATCATCTGTTTGCTAAGGAAAAACCCACACGGGTTATCAATCTTGCTGCTCAAGCGGGCGTAAGGTATTCCTTGCAAAATCCGTATGTGTATATACAAACCAATGTGATCGGTTTTGGTAATATTCTTGAGGCGTGTCGCCTTCATGGCGTGGCGCATTTGGTGTATGCCAGCAGTTCCAGTGTGTATGGGGCAAATACTCGGATGCCGTTTTCTGTGCACGATAATGTCGATCACCCTGTGTCACTCTATGCCGCCACTAAGAAGGCTAATGAATTGATGGCCCATACCTATAGCCACCTGTATGGGCTACCGACTACCGGATTGCGTTATTTCACGGTATATGGCCCGTGGGGGCGACCTGATATGTCGCCTTGGTTGTTCTCATTAGCCATTCTGGAAGATCGCCCGATTAATGTATTCAATCACGGCAAGATGCAGCGTGATTTCACTTACATTGATGATATTGCTGAAGGCACGGTACAGGTGCTGGATAAAATCCCTGAACCCAGTCAAGACTTTGACACAAGCGAGCCCGATCCTGGTTTCAGTTATGCACCTTACCGAGTTTATAACATTGGCAACCACCAGCCTGTGGAGCTGATGACTTTTATTAAGATCATTGAGAATGCTTTGGGAAAGGAAGCGCAAAAAAACTTTCTACCTATGCAGGATGGAGACGTAGTGGCAACTTATGCTGATGTTGAGGATTTGAAACGGGATGTTGGGTTTGAGCCTAAAACGCCGCTTGTGGTCGGTATTGCAAGGTGGGCGGAGTGGTTTAGAGGTTACATGCAATCTACCAGTGTTGAAACATTGTAATGGTAAAATCAAATTGGAATGTACGTAGGAATGAGGAGTAATTTTATGTTAAAGAATCTTATTCATCCCTTGTCTGATGTTCAGAGTCGAGACATTGGTATAAGTACACGTATCTGGCAATTTAGTGTAGTACTACCAGGAGCTAAAATAGGCTCCAATTGCAATATTTGTGCTCAGGTTTTTATCGAAAATGATGTTGAAATTGGAGATAACGTCACTATAAAAAGTGGTGTGCAGCTTTGGGATGGTGTGAGAATTGAAAACAATGTTTTTATTGGACCTAATGTTACTTTCACGAATGATTTATTTCCTCGTTCAAAAGTATATCCAGAGCAATTTTTGCTGACAGTTGTGAAATTCGGAGCTTCTATTGGAGCCAACGCAACGATTTTACCAGGCGTCACTATAGGCGAAGGGGCGATGGTTGGAGCGGGTGCGGTTATGACTCGTTCAGTTCCACCTAATGCAATTGTAGTAGGGAATCCAGCCCGAATTATTGG
>SBAV01000261.1 GCA_005239965.1 Methylobacter tundripaludum | reverse complement strand
CAAGCTGTGCTTGGCGCAAGGCTTCGGCTTTCGGCACGCCTTGCTTTAAATACCGGTAAAAATGATCCATCAATAAAGTGGTCGCTTCATCACTCACCGGCCATAACGAACCCAACACATTTTTTACCTTGGCCTTCACCATCACGCCGCTGATGCCCAAAGGCGAACGGTCATTGCCTTCCGCTGTTTGGCAAGCGCTTAACACCAACAAATCCGGCGTTTGGTTACGGTTGAACAAAGTGTCCAAATGATCAATTGTCAAGATGTGGTCATAGGTCATGATAAAACTGTTTTGTTCCGTGCCATCAAAAAAACCGTGCGAGGCAATATGCACAATCCGATAGGGATTATCGTGTACTTGATCGCTAAAGCCCTGTAGATTAAAGGCCTGGTTCATTAACGAAGTAGCTTGTGGCAGTTGAGCGGAAATAGCAGCCATCTCTTTTTTTACAGAAGGCAAGGCCAAACTTGATTGAATCTGTTGCACTGCTGACCTATCGGTTAGCATCGTCCTTAACTTCACAACGGGCCGCCTGGTGGTTTTGCCCCTTGCCAGAATCGCCCGTTCGGATGAGGGCAACAGCTCCTGCACAAGACTTTTCGGCAATTCATTAATCACCGATCCTGGCTCACTTAATCCAGCCAATAAAACATTCCCTTGTTGTCCCTGCGATTGTGCGGTTCGGCTGATACTCAAGCCGGGCGAGATAATCACGGCATAATCTTCCAGCACATACTGCTGGCCATCATATAAGACCCCTAAAGGGATAAGCCGCAATGGCCCATCAGGGATATAAACCAAGGTGTTGATGTGTTGTGCCTTCAATGCTGAGGCGATAGGCTGTATTAAGTAACGGTACAGCGTAGCGGCCTGTGACTGGTAATTGTCATCATAAGCGTGCATCCTTGCGGCAAAATCGTTGATGGTGTCCAACAATTCCGTTTGTTGCACCGGCGATGAAAAATGCTGCAAGCCAGCCTTCGTCAACAGCAACAAATCTACATGGGTTGGAAAAATAACCGGATACAAGGCCGCCATCCCTTCGGCCAGCATGGCTTTGTCCAACGGATGCGTTGGCAGTTCACAGCGGTTTTGGAAATAATCTTCCAGCTCGCTTTTTTTAATCTGCTCGACGGTGATTTGTGCTTCTTGCAACAAGGCTGAACGTTGCTGTGAATCTGTTTTGGCCCTGTCAAACAACAGTGCCGCCAACTCCAGGTAAGCCGGTGCCAAGGTGTCCCGAAACGATGAACGCCCGTTTTCGTAGGTGACTGGGATGTCTTGCCGCAAAGCCTGGATATGTTCAACCGCACGGCGATAGGCGGCAATCGCCGCATCTTGTTGACCATGCCGGGCATAATGGCGTCCCAGTTGCCACTCGAAATGCAGCAATAAATCCCGCGCCTGGTCTCGTTGCCCATAAAATATGGCTTGCTGCAACAAATCGGCTGCTTCCTTATCACGGCCTTCCAGTGTGTAAAGCTCACTCAAATAGCCTAAGGATTGCGCCATTTGCCGGGTCATGAGCAATTTTTTGGCGTGCTCCAGCGCTATGGACAAAGCGTTATAAACTTTTTCTAACGGCGACAGCGTCGGAGAGAAACGCCTAAGCTGTAACCAGTGGTAGCCCAAGTCCAATTCCAGGTGCATACGGCTGGCGTTTTCAGGCAAACGGCGTACTAACTGCCCGGCTGTTTGTAAAAATCGCCCGGATTCTTGATAGGCCAGCTGTTGCTGTGCCAGTGCAGCGCGGTGTATAAGGGCGCTGATCTGTAGGTCGGGAAAGCGGTTGCCAGCAATATCCGCAGCGACTGCGTAATCTTGGCCGGCCTGTAACCATTGGCCAGTCTGTTGTCGAAGCTGGCCACGGTACAGACTGATACGGGCAACAAGGTCAGGCCAGTTATGCGCTTTAGCCGTGGCAACGGCGCTATCCAGGTGTTGCGTAGCAAATTCAAACTGCCGCTGCTGCAACGAAAGATAACCCCGCATGGCTTGCGCCCAGGTTTGCCAATACGGATCGTGTGCCGTATTGGCCTGTTTTTCCAGCAACCCTAACGAGTTGGCGGCCTGGATATAATTGCCCTGTTCAATAGCCGCTTGGCTTTGTGCGGACAGCGCGGCAAGTGCATCATCCGTGGCGACAGCCACACAACTGACCGTTAAATTCAAAGATAAAACCAACCATTGCACGAGTCTTTTCATGGCCACTGATCCTAAAAAGCCGAGATGTTAATGCTGAAATGGATGCCTTTGTCTTGTAAATTGCTGTTTTGATACGCTGGCGGGGCATTTAAAGCATGGGCGTAATAAATCTCCGCCTGTACCTGTTGTAAAGGATTCCAGATCAAGCCTGCACCCAACGAATGCAGTGTCCGGGGCGTTTTTCCATCACCACTGTGATTCCATGCGGCACCGTAATCCATAAAAGTGGCTCCAGTGAGTTTTCCAGGGAAACCGTAGGCACTGTTGTCAAGCAATGGGTAGCGAAATTCCAGCGACAGCGAATAACCTTCATCCCGCACCAGTTCATTTTCCCGATAACCCCTTGCACTGTTAAACCCTCCCAATGCAAAACGCTCCAAGGGCAATAATTCATCGTTGCTCCATTGCACTGCACTATTGAACAGCAGCTGGCTACCGTTATCCAGAACTTGCCGTACATATTGAATTTGGTTCAACCAGCTAACAAAGTCACTGTCCGGTCTTTTGTTGTCCCATATGCTTGCCCCCAAAGCATTGATACCGACACTCACTGTGGAACGCAACGCCAGCGCCTGCCGTTCATCCTGATAACTGTAATCAAGCGCGTTGCGTATTGCCGTTGATTGTGATCTGCCCTTTTCATCGTCCCCATCAGAAAAAGCAAAGCCTTTGCCGCCCAAAAACATCTGGTTGTGTCGTATAGATAACGTACTGGTAAAACTTAAACGGTGTTGCAAAGACTGGTAAAGCGGTTGGCTCAGCGCAAAGTTATAGCCGTTATAGCGGCTTTTTACGTCAAGTGGGGTCAACTGTTCCAGCGCGGTCGTCCGGCTTAGGTTAAAGTCGAAAACAAAGCGGGTATCATAAGCTGTCAAGGGCAAAGACAGCCCTCCGCCACCCGAAAGGCTACCTTCACTATAAATAACATCCCACACAATTTCATCGCCCCAACCCGTTACATTCCGTAGCCATCCGCTCAGTATCCCCTGTTCCGCACCAACACTGGGTGGCCTGTGGTTGTCGAACGCCAAATTCACTTGATACGGGCGTTTGCGCACGACTTTGACATCAAAAACACTTTCTCCGGGCTGTTGCCCAGGCATCAGTTGCCCGTTTATGCGTTCAATCAACGGGTCTGACAACAGCATTTGAAAACGCTCTTGCAGCTTTTGGAAATTTAACGGACTTTGCGCGCCCAAACGTAACCTGCTGCTGACATAAGCGGGATCCAGCCGCTCTGTGCCGTTGACCTGGATAGTGCTCAACACACCCTCAATGATCTTAAAGCGGATTACGCCATTTTTAAAGGTTTGCTCCGGCAACACGGCTCCGGAATTGATATAGCCGTGATTGATGTAATGTTGTGTGAAGGCCAAACGTAAGGCTTCCAGATCGGTCAAACTGACCGGACGGTTTAAATACGGTTTGGCTAAAGCTAGCAATTGGGAGTCTGTAAATACCGTGTTGCCTTCAAGCTCCAGTCCATGTAACAAAATAAGCACAGTGCCGGGCTGTGTCTGTTCCGGATTGACGATCCGTGGAGCAGGCGGCAAGGTAAAGCTCGAATCGTTTTTGTAGGGAACGGATTGCGGCAAAGCGGGCTTATTTGCGCTGGGGCGATCAGGAATCGCCATATCGACAGGTTCGGCATGCGACGATAGGCAAAATAACAGGAGTTGAGTCAGAACTGCTAGGTTTATCGAGCGCATAATCGATATTATTCGAAACAGTATTAAATTGATCGAAGTCTGTCCCTGCTTGCCTTGCCGCTGCACTCAAGGAAATAAAATTGCTTTGGTAATACGTGCAAGGGGTACACTCGAACTATCGACTGCAATGACCACTTGGGCGTTTCTTCTCGCACAGTTTTTGTCTTTATACGGTTAATAACAGCTGATATTTCATTTTCATTCGGCAGCGATGGAAATTATTTTGCTTGATTGTAAAGTTGACAAAAATAAAGGTTAGTTATTTTTCCAGTAAAAACTGTGATTAAGTCACATTTTCTTTGTTACCAGACCACAGCCTTATCCCCTCAATTTAGATAAATTATAACCGTCATCTGAAGTTTACTCTCAATGACGAAATGGCGGTGCATTAATAAACTCAAGGTAATGATTTACAGCTGTTTAGCAAATGAAATGTTACTAAGCACAGTTTTCTTGTGACTTTGTTTGCATCTATCCCCCTTAAATATTTTTACACTGTAGCCAACTTCAATGTTTGGATAAAAATTTATGAAATCACTTAACCCATTGAAGCCACACATCAGAAATTACCTATTTTGGAGATACAGAGATGAAAACAACAATTATTTTAGGCTTAGCAACAAGCTTAACTGGAATTTTAGCACCAAGCAGCAATGCACTGGCAGCATCCAACAATATTCTTGGTGTAGAAGCAACTAAACTGAAACCACTAGTAGCCAAAACAGCTTATAAAGGCAACCCTATGGTCCAAGATGAAAGCGTCTTATTCACTGGCCGTTCAACCAGTGGTGTTTCGGATTTCGTTGGAACAATGAGTGTGCAGAACTTTGGAGGCCTACAGAGTACTTTGTATAATACCCATGCATCAGCTGATGGTTTTAGAAATTACTTAACGACTTGGTATAAGCCTAATTTTGCTTTGCAGGATACGGGCGTATCAGTCTGGCTTTACAATGATATTGCAGGTGGAGACAACTATGATCTCTGGAACTCGGCAGGTACTGATTACGGTATGGATGCAGTTCGCACGGCCTTCCATTCGGGACATGGCGGCATGGCCGCAACAAATGTGTTTTTCGCCCCATTGGGTGCGAATTGGGCTAACCGTGGCTGGAACGCTTTTTCCAGCCAGATGAGTTTGGGTGGCAACAACTGGAGTTTTGGTGATGAACGCCTGCGTTATCTTTTCTGGGATACCTGCAACAGCGTAGTGATCAATGGCGGTAGCGATCCTTACAATACTTGGGGAACTCATGCACGAGGTATCCGTATGGTGTTTGGTTACACAACCACTTCGGTAGATAACCCTAACTATGGCAAATTCTTCTGGGAGGAGTGGAATAAAGGAAAAACCTTATCACAAGCCTTCCTCGATGCCAGCTGGCGTATTAACACCGGACAAAGCCCATCGGTCGTAGCTTTTGGCGCAGATCAGGGCAGTGCAAACTCTATTCTCTACAATGAAAGGTTCATGACCAGTGCCTATTCCGGAAACAATTGGGGGCAATGGCGTTGGTATAACGCAAGATCGTCTGCCATATCCCCACGTACTGCCGTATTGTCTAACTTTGAATCCTCTAAGCCGACTGAAGTTTTCAGTATTGCCCAAGGGAGTAATCGTGTCGCAGATGTATCACGTATTGCCAATGCCTTTGGCATCACCATCAAAGGAAGCCGTGAAATACAAAATCGACCATTTGACCTCAAAGTTGTTGAAACCAAAGCAGGTGTCCTAGTGGTTGAGCCAAACGGTAACTTCGAATTACGGTTAAACACACCTTCTAGCACTGGCGTACAAGGAAAAAGTATTTCTGACGACGAATTGCTGAACAAAGCTGAGAGTGTAGCCAAGCAATTGAATTTTGCAAAAGGTTTTGACCTGCATCCAGGCCTGGTACGGGACACTATGGAAAATGGTGGCTCCAAAAATTATAAAGACAAAGCCAATATCGTCGAAAAAACGGTGATTTTGGATCAAGTAATTGATGGAGTGCCTTTCATTGACCCTAATGCCGGCCATCTGGAAGTAAGCTTCGATGCCAATTCTGGCAATATCAAGCAAGTCCGTAGCAATTTACAGAAATTACAACCGGCTACTAAAGCATTAGCATTTAGGAGTGTGCAAGCCCCCCATCTTACATTGGACGATGCACGGCAAGAGGCTCTAAAACTTTACGCCAATCAGGGTGGTAACCTTAGATCTGCCCAAAACCTACAAATTGCACCCAATAGCGAAAGTGTTGGATATCAAGTAATAGACGGTAAAGCAGTACCTGTGTACCGCGCTGAAATAAAAGATGTAAACCAAGCTACGGCACGTCCCCGCTTGGCAATCGTTCCACTGATAAAAGAGTAGTTTCAATCCTTTAACAGATAGTGCCACAAAGCAACCCTGGGTTTGTAAGATTACCCGCGCCCACTTGGCACTATCTGATTATCTGCAAAAGTGCCCCCAATATTATACGCAACCCTGTTGCATTCTGATTGCCACTCATAGATATACAAAGTTCCCGTTTTTATCTCGTTTGTGATACTGTTGGCGGCACATGGCCCATGGAGTTAAGCGAACTGAATCATGATGGGATAACTGCCAGATTTT
>SBAV01000257.1 GCA_005239965.1 Methylobacter tundripaludum | reverse complement strand
CCTACGGCCAACGGCGAGCCTATCATTGCGCCGCCGCCAAAGCCCATAATGGCCATCCCTGTGGCCATACCGCGCCGATCTGGAAACCATTTAATTAACATCGATACCGGCGAAATATAGCCTAAACCCAAACCTATACCGCCAATTATTCCAGAACCTAATAGCATCAACCAAAATTGATGATAATGCACACCCAGAGCCGAGATTAACATGCCGTCACACCAACACAGAGCGCTGACTACGCCCGCTTTACGTGGCCCGACATGCTCCAGCCAGCCGCCCCAAAGAGCGGCAGAAGAACCCAGGAAGACAAAAAACAGCGCGTAAATCCAGCCTAGTGTGGAAATGTTCCAGTCGCAGGTGGTGGTTACCAGTTCCTGCCAAAAATGAACGTTAGATCCGCAAGAAATACTTTCCTTAATCCCTAACGCTTTGGACAATGGTAGCCAAAAAACCGAAAAACCATAAGCCATGCCAATACATAAATGGATCGCTAACGCTGCTGGCGGTAGCAGCCAGCGATTGAAACTTGAATCAGCAATCGTGTGTTCTTTGTCTAAAAAATGCGCTGAGAAAATGGCCATGAAGTGTCTCCGTAATCTAAAAAAGGCGGGTTACCCACTTAAGGTGGGGACTAAGCGTGCGCATGACCGGGTCGAAAGGCGCAAATCCACGAATTATGGTTCGACACATTCGCCACGCTTGGCTTGACTGTAATTATATTTTTGTTCCGGCTTAAGTGGGTAGCCGGCATTTATATCTACGGGTAATTAATTGTCAATATGTCGCCTTTGCCCAGAAGGCAGCAGTATTGTCACAAATTCCCCGATCCTGACGGCTGTTCCAGCTTATGCCTTAGGCATAAATGTTCCCATATCCTGATGTGTAAGTCTTGAATCATTTTGGCATTAAATGAACGTAAAATGTCATTGCATAAAAGTAAATAACAGGAGTAAATTACAAATTCGCTTTGATAGTTCAGCAATGGCTTCAAGCGAATTGATAGCTGAAATATTTGCTACTCATTCGCGTTAGATTTGTAAACAGCTCAGCGCCATAATTTCGGAGGAACGCGTTATGAAACCAAATGATGAAGAAATCCAAACATTGACCAAGCAAATCAAAGAATGGAACAGTCAGATAGACTTACTGGTGGAAAAACAGAAGGCTGCGGTAACAGCGGCAAAGAGGATCGCCCAGGAACTTGATGAGTTACGTGCAAAGCACCGCTTAGCCATCCAACAATTACACAAACGGGACGTTGATAGAAGTGGTTATTATATGTGGGAGAATATTGGTGATGGCGGATAGTTGTGATGATAAACGTTACTGTAATCACATCTATGCAGAAACAATAGTTTTGATTTTACGTTTGAGTAAACGTTAAATTCATAGCACTTCAGATAGGCTGCTTGCTTTGTAAGCATTTAAAACAATAAACCCCAGTAATTGGACTAAACTTGGGGTGAGAGTTTAAATATTCTCTATTTTTAAATGTCTTATGGAGAAAAATACGTGAAAAATAAACATTTCTGTAAAGCCAAGGCATTACATATTGCTTCAGGCATGGTGCTTTTAAATGCTTTATTCGCGGTTCAGTCAGCCCATGCGGTTAAGGTCGCAAAGTGTAATCAATACGATATGGTAAGTATTACCCCAACCAGTAATACCTATAAAGTCCACAATAATGTTGAATACAGAGCCAATAATTCTCAATGTATTAACGTTGATAATGCCACTGGCAATTTTAGTGTAACATCGATAAACAGCTCTTCCTCTGTCAATTATGCCTTTATTAGCAAAGGCTGCCACTGGGTGGGTGAGGGAGCCGCTTGCACAAGCACTACCCAAATTGGGATGCCGAAAAAAGTAAGTTCGTTACTCAATGTAACCAGCAGCTGGACGACGACACAACCCGCCACAGGTACCTATAGCGCAGCTTATAGCCTTTGGTTTAACCAGACTGCTAGTGTCATGGGGCAACCCAATGGTGTTGAATTAACGATCTGGCTTGCTTTTAAAGGTAATATCAAACCTGATGGCAAATTGATTGCCAGCAATGTATCGATTGCAGGTGCAACGTGGAATGTATGGGCTGGATCGAATGGTAAGAATAACGTAATTTCTTATGTACGCACCAGCAGCACAAAAACAGTTTCCAACCTTAATTTGAAGTTATTTATTAACGATGCCACAACAAGAAAGTATGTCCAAACCAGTTGGTATTTAATTGCCGTTGAAGCTGGATTTGAAATTTGGGGAAGCAATGAAAGCATTGAAGGATTAACCTCAAGCGGATTTTCTGCTTTAGTAGAGTAAATCCATACGACCTAAACTGGGGGAAAACAGTTTAGGCCAATTTTGTTTATGGCATAAAACGGAAACGGGTTATTTAAAAACAGCCGCCTCAAAATTTTTCCCGGTTGCTATATTTTTAAGCAGCGTCTTATCAGAAATACTGCTGAAGCGCGTTCCGCTCAGATTAGCGCCGGTAAACTTTGTATCTTCAAGAATAGTAGCCGTTAAATCGGCGCCGGATAAGTCGGCGTTGGACAGGTCGGCACCAGACAAATCTACACCAAACAGATTGGCGTTTTGTAGCTGTGCGCCGGTAAGATCAGCACGGCGCAGCAAGGCGCGGTCAAGGTTGGCTCCCTTAAGATTCGCACCCGATAAATTCACACCGTTCAGGCTAACACGCATCACGCCCATGGACTGGTTTTTCATATCAACCCCCCAGTTTACGTTGGCCAGATTGGCGTGGCTGAGATTGGAACGGTCTAAATTGGCAATGAAGCGGCTGCCAGCCAAGTTGGCGTTACTGAGATCGGCACTGTTCATGTGTACACCAAACACACTGACATTAGACAGATCGGAGCCGGCCAGATTAATGTTGGTCATTACCGTTAAGTCGAGGTTCAACCCAGACAAATTGCTTTTGCTTAAATTGGCCCGCCGTAAATCGGAACCCCATAAATTGGCATTTCTAAAGTCTAAACCCGACAAGTCCATTTCGGTCAGATCTTTGCGCTTTAAATCGGCCGGATGTGTTTTATCCGCTTTGGCGAGACGCCGCTCTACTTCTGATCGTTCAAGATCAGCGGCGAATACTGATATCGAACACAGTAGTGTGGCCAAACTCAAGCAAAAAAACCGAAATTTCATTGTATTACTCCCCGGGGTAGTATTTTCGTACTTATTCACCTCCCCCCTTGAAAAGGGGGGAGGTGAGGGGGGGATTTTGTCATAAAACCTCCCCTAACCCCTCCTTTTCAAAGAGGGGGACTGAATAATTACGTATTTTCCAGTTTACACTGGCTCCATTGATTTTAATAATATGCGTCCATGAAACAATTTTCGTCCATTTTTTGAGTTTTTCGTGTTTTCCGTGGACAATCCTTTCCAATTGGATGGGCAACAGTTAATCATCGTCATCTTCAAAATATTCCAAGGCATTGTCATAGCTTTTTTCATCGTCTTGGTTTTTGCGAACAAACAAACGCGAACACAACAGGCCTATTTCAAACAGCATCCACATCGGTATGGCCAATAGAGTTTGCGAAATGGCATCGGGCGGGGTCAATAACATGCCGATTACAAACGCCCCGACAATGACGTAAGGCCGCTTCTCAGCCAAAGAAGCCGTGCTAACCATCCCAGACCAAACCAGGACGATAGTGAAAATAGGGACTTCGAAACAAATACCAAAAGCAAAAAACAAGGTCAGGACAAAATCCAGGTATTTCCCGATGTCGGTCATGACCGCTACGCCCACCGGCGCGGCAGCGGTTAAAAAACCAAATATCAGCGGAAAGACTACAAAATACGCAAACACCACGCCCAAGTAAAATAACAGTGTGCTGGCGATTAACAAGGGAAAAATCATGCGCCGTTCACGTTGATATAAGCCAGGTGCGACAAAAGCCCAAAACTGGTACAAAATAAACGGTACTGAGATAAAAATGGCGACGACCAGCGCCAGTTTAAACGGTATAAAAAACGGCGATGCCACTTCAATAGCAATCATGGTGCTATTTTGGGGCAGGTGTTTTAGCAAAGGCCCTGCTAAGTAGGTGTAGATTTGGTTGGCGTAGGTGGAAAGCCCTAAAAACACCAACAAAACGCATAAAACAATACGTAGCAGCCGATCACGCAGCTCAATCAAATGGCTGATAAAGGGCTGTTCCGTGGCCTCATCAGCATTATTTTTTTTCATGCGGCTGCTTAATTGATTGTTCTATCTGTTGCGCACGTTTGTTGAATGTCGTTTTAAGGTTATGTGCGTTGCTGTCCATCTCATCAAGCACACCTTGTAAATCTTCCAGACTTCCGGTTTGCTCTTTTAGCATCTGGCGTATTTCTTCGGCGTGCAGCTCTTCCTTGATTTCTTCTTTTACCGAAGCGACTATATTGCGTGTTTTGGCTATCCAAAAACCGAGCAGACGCGCCACTTTTGGCAAACGTTCAGGGCCAATCACCAACAAGGCGACCAGACCCACCATTAACAATTCGGAAAAGCCAATATTTTCTATCATGGCCGTTAGACTTTGTCTTTGTCTTTCGTAGTGACTTCACTGTCAATCACATCACTGCCGGTATCAGCCGTTTGATCCTCACCTTCTTTAAGTGCATTTCTGAATGTTTTGATGGCCCCACCCAAATCAGAACCGATGTTACGTAGGCGCTTGGTTCCGAAGACAACAATAACAATAACCAATACAATTAATAACTTAGTAACGCTAATACCCATTATTTGCTCCCGTCAATCGACTAAAATCTACGCTGTAGATGTATTCATTTTTTACGTTGAGATTTTTCTTCCAGGCCGGACAAGCCAAAACGACGTTGCAATTCCAGCAATACATCCTGCGAACTCAATCCCTGATGCGCCAACATAACCATGCAATGAAACCACAAATCAGCTGTTTCATAAATGATTTTTTGTGGATCGCCGTCTTTTGCAGCGATGACTGTCTCAGTCGCTTCTTCGCCGATTTTTTTAAGAATATGATCCAAGCCTTTGTTATAAAGATTGGACACATAGGATTTATCGGGAGATTGTGTTTTACGCTGCTCCAGAATTTGATCGAGCTGATCTAATATGTCACTCATGTTTTTTATAAATAGCTTCGGGATTTTTTAACACCGGCTCTACCGGCTGCCACTGCCCATCCAGTAACTGACGGTAAAAACAACTTTCTCGACCCGTGTGACAGGCGATATCACCTTCTTGTTCAATTTTCAGCAACAACACATCTTCATCACAATCCATAAACAACGCCACAACTTTTTGCCGATGGCCGGATTCTTCGCCTTTACGCCATAATTTATTGCGCGATCTGGACCAATAAACCGCATACCCTTCCTGCATGGTTCGCTGCAATGATTCACGGTTCATCCAGGCGAACATCAGTATTTTGCCGGACTCTGCCTGTTGCGCTATCACCGGTACCAAGCCATCTGAAGTCCAGCGTATTTCATCTAACCAGTTCATGTTTGATATAGTCGCGTAACAATTGATTAATTCGATCTTGATAGTTGACACTGTGTGTTTTAAACCACGCCAACACATCCGCATCAATTTCTATCATGCTGTCATTAATAGGTACCGTTCGGCCATCAGGTTGACGTATTCTCAGCGAACGCAATTCCGAAGGCATCGCAGGCACATCGGAATAATCTATTTCGCTGTCATCACGCCGCGCTAATTTAGCCCAGTCTGTTTGTGTATCGGTAGTATTTTTCACGTTCATCTTTATTTGCCTGCCGTACTGAAATAAAGCGAATAATTGCCCCGTTTTGCCGTTCACAATAAACTGCAAAAACTTCATAACCGCGCATAATGCCTAAAGCATTAAGACGGATTTCACCGTGTTCAGGTAACGCATCTGCTTGTTCCCATTCAAGGACAGCCGCACCAAAAATAGTGCGGGCATCTTGAAAGTCTATGCCGTGTTTTTGAATGTTGAGCTGATTTTTAGCATCATCCCATTCAAACTGCATTATAACCTGACCTCAATCCCCCGCTGCGCCATGTGCTGTTTAGCCTGCTCAATTGTGTATTCGGCAAAATGGAAAATACTGGCCGCCAATACCGCATCAGCTTTGCCTTCGATAATGCCATCTGCCAAATGATCCAAGCACCCTACGCCACCCGAGGCAATCACAGGTACTGCCACCGCTGTGCTGATAGCCTTCGTTAACGGTAAGTCAAAGCCTTCGCGGGTACCATCCCTATCCATACTGGTTAGGAGAATTTCACCTGCGCCGTAATCCACCATTTTTTTTGCCCAAGCCACAGCATCTATTCCTGTGGGCTTGCGACCACCATGCGTGAAGATTTCCCAGCGACTGGATTCACCTTCGGCACTGACTTTTTTGGCATCAATGGCAACGACAACACATTGCGAGCCAAAACGCTGCGCGGCTTCCCGCACAAATTCAGGATTAAAAACAGCGGCGCTGTTGATACCGACTTTGTCAGCGCCGGCATTGAGCAGTCGCCGGATATCATCCAGGGTTCTAATCCCGCCGCCCACGGTTAACGGAATAAACACCTGGCTGGCGACTTGTTCAACCACATGCGCCATCGTACTGCGATTATCGTGCGTGGCGGTAATGTCGAGAAAAGTCAATTCGTCCGCACCTTCGCGGTCGTAACGCCGGGCGATTTCTACAGGATCGCCGGCATCACGGATATCAACAAACTTCACGCCTTTGACGACGCGACCGTTATCGACATCAAGGCAGGGGATAATACGTTTGGCCAAACTCATTTTAAATAAGATTCCGCTAATTTTGCCGCCACAGCAAAATCCAGTGTGCCTTCATAAATAGCCCTACCGGTAATTGCCCCCATAATGCCGTCACTGGCAACTGCGCCCAATGCTCTAATATCATCCATATTGGTAATGCCGCCAGATGCTATCACAGGAATGGTAATCGCCCGTGCCAATCGTGCTGTTGCCTCTACATTGACACCCTGCATCATGCCATCCCTGGAAATATCGGTGTAAATAATGGCTTCAACACCATCGGCTTCAAACAGCTTTGCCATATCAATCACATCATGCTTGGAAAGCTTGGACCAGCCATCAATCGCCACTTTACCGTCTTTGGCGTCCAGTCCAACGATGATGCGGCGCGGGTATTCCCTGGCCATATCACGAACAAAATGGGGCTCATTCACCGCTTTGGTGCCGATAATGACATATTCAACACCCGCATCCAAATAGGCCTGTATGGTATCTTCATCGCGAATGCCGCCGCCTATCTGTACCGGCACATTGGGGTACGCAGCAACAATGGCATTAATAACACCGGCATTCCTGGGTTTACCCGCAAAGGCACCGTCCAGATCAACCAGGTGTATCCGTTTTGCGCCTTCTGCCACCCATTTTCCGGCTACCGCCACCGGATCGTCAGAAAAAACCGTATCATCTTCCATACGGCCTTGGCGCAAACGCACGCACTTGCCATCTTTTAAATCGATTGCAGGTATCAGTAACATAAATAGGGGATCCTCAGCGAAGCGTAATAATCAGGCTTGACCATTCCAGTGCAAAAAGTTTTTTAATAATTGCAGGCCAACTGCCTGACTTTTTTCGGGGTGAAATTGTACGGCAAAAACATTGTCTTGTGCTAAAGCGCAGGCAAAATCATCGGGGTATTGCGTGGTTGCGCTTACCATAAGCAATGCATCTGGCTTGGCGTAGTAACTGTGCACAAAATAAAAGCGGCTGTCTTGGGGAATGTTTGCCCATAACGGGTGGGCATTAAAATGCACCCTGTTCCAACCCATGTGGGGAATTTTAAGCATGTTGCCGTCGTTATCGGTTAATGATTCAGCAAAACGGACGACTTGACCTGGCAAGATATTAAGTGCATCCGTACCGTTATTTTCTTCATGGTGTGTGAGAAGAGCCTGCATCCCTAAGCAAATGCCCAAAAACGGTTTGCTCTTGGCAGCATCTTTGATAACAGCGGTTAAACCGGTGCTTTCAAGTGCCTGCATACAATCACGTATGGCGCCTACACCCGGAAATACTACCCTATCCGCAGCTAATATGCTTACCGCGTCGGAAACAACGTGTACATCGGTTTCGGGAGCCACAACCTGAAGCGCCTTGGCGATTGAATGAAGATTACCCATTCCGTAATCGATAACAGCAACTGAAGACATAAGGTATGAATAAACTGAGTAAGGGTGAAGAGGTTTGCCAAAGCGGCCGCTTTACATTTAAAGGCTGCCTTTGGTGGACGGCACCGTGCCTGTCATCCTGGGATCGGCCATCATTGCCATGCGCAATGCTCGCCCCATGGCTTTAAAAATGGTTTCGGCGATATGATGGGCATTTGTGCCCTTCAAGTTATCAATATGTAAGGTTACGCCGGCATGGTTGACAAAACCCTGGAAGAACTCACGGAACAAATCCACATCAAAGCGCCCGATCATGCTCCGGGTAAATTTAACATCATAAAACAAACCGGGACGACCGGAAAAATCAATCACCACGCGCGACAATGCTTCATCCAAAGGTACATAGGCATGGCCATAACGCTGTATGCCTTTTTTATCGCCGATGGCTTTGGCAAAGGCTTGCCCCAAGGTAATGCCTATATCTTCTACCGTGTGATGGGCATCAATCTCCAAATCACCCTGGGCACGGACGTCGATATCGATCAGTCCGTGCCTAGCGATTTGATCCAACATGTGGTCAAGGAAAGGCACGCCGGTTGCGAATGAAGACTTGCCAACGCCATCCAGGTTGATGGTGACAGTTATTTGAGTTTCAAGCGTATTACGCTCGACCTCGGCAGTACGTTGTTCCATGTTTACAGTAATGACATCGCAATGGGTTTCAGGCGGTTTTTTATGGAGCGGCAATCTTCTCGCATCAAAACAAGGCTGGCGCGGATGGGGTGCGCAAGGATTTTATGGATAAATAATCTTTGGCTGGAAATTTGCAGCGGGGTATTTGGGGTCGATCTCTACTTGCGCTGCGACAGCCGTTGATGATTGGGCCGCGTTCTCATCCATGTAGATTACCGTAGGTTCAAAATTTGCCGCCGGATATTTAGGATCTATTTCTGTTTTTGCAGAAGAAGATTGCGCGGCAAGTTGCTCATCAATATAAACAACGCTAGGCTCAAAACTTGAGGCAGGGTATCGG
>SBAV01000532.1 GCA_005239965.1 Methylobacter tundripaludum | reverse complement strand
GGGGGGGGGCTGGGGGGGCTTTTCAATTGGATGATCAAATCGGTTTACAAGAGGATGGCCGGTTTATTTTGCTTGGGCGCTTGGATCGTATCGTTAAAATAGAAGAAAAACGCCTGTCCTTGTCTGAACTGGAACGGCGTTTGACCGGCACGCCTTGGATAGCTGAGGCGTTTACTGTAACGTTAGCCAAAAACAGGGAGGTAGTCGGCGCAGCATTGGTATTGACTGGAGCGGGTGTTGAACAACTTAAAACCGAAGGCCGAAACGCTTTCATCAAACACATGCGCACACAACTGCATGAATGGTTTGATGCCGTCGTCTTGCCGAGAAAATGGCTGATGCTGGACTGTATGCCGTTGACGGCGCAGGGTAAAATTGACCAGCGCGTACTCAAAGCGTTGTTAGACACGGATAATCAAAAACTACCGCAGGTGCAAAACGTTTGCATAAGCGCCAGTCGTGTTGAATTAGCGCTCAAAGTGCCTGAAGATTTGATTTATTTCCCCGGCCACTTTGCCAGTTACCCGATTTTGCCCGGTGTGGTACAAATAGCGTGGGCAGAGCATTTCGGTACTTTATTTTTTGCCATTGACCAGCCGTTTTCAGCGATGGAGGTCATTAAATTTGTAAAACCCATACAGCCAGGTTATGAGCTAACGCTGACACTTATCTGGAATGCAACGACTAATAAACTACAGTTTAATTTCCATACCGACCATGCCGTGTACAGCTCAGGCAGACTTCTATATGCCGCCAAACATCGATCATCATGAAACCTTGCATCATCATCCCTGTTTATAACCACGAACACGCCATTGCTCAGGTTATCGCCCGGCTAAAAGGCTATGGAATACCTTGTTTGCTGGTTAACGACGGCAGTTCGGTTGCTTGTTCAAAAGTGCTGGAAGAGTGCGCCAGCCAGGAGGCAAACTGGCTTACACTGATAAACCGGGCAAAGAACGGCGGTAAAGGCGCGGCGGTTATCGATGGCTTCAACGCGGCCATAAGGCTAGGCTACAGTCATGCGCTACAGATTGATGCCGATGGCCAGCACAATACCGATGATATTCCACGCTTTCTTGAAGCCGGACGATTAAACCCGGAAGCGATGATTTTGGGCCAACCGGTATTTGATGAATCCGTCCCTAAAAGCCGGTTGTATGGTCGGCAGGTTACTAATTTTTGGATTGCAATAAATACCTTGTCTTTGGCAATAGCCGACGGCATGTGCGGCTTTCGGCTGTATCCGTTGGCTGCCGTCAATCAATTAATTAGCCGTACACGAATCGGCCAAGGTATGGATTATGACATTGATATTGTCGTGCGCCTGTATTGGCAGGGCGTTGATGCCATTAATCTACCGACTGCCGTACGCTATCCACTTGACGGTGTATCTCACTTCAAGCTCTGGCAGGATAATGTCATGATTTCAAAAACCCATGCCCGCTTGTTTTTTGGTATGTTGCCTCGCATTCCACAGCTTCTGTTTCGGCATTAGAGGTAAATAAGTAATTGTCCAGAAGTCTTTTAACATTTTTATTCACCACGAAGAGCACGAAGGACACAAAGTAACTGTTTTTCTTCGTGGTTTTCGTGTCCTTCGTGGTAAATAATGGGGACGGATAATTTTTTCATTTTGTTATAAAAATTTTGGTTACTTACTTATAAAGTGCATAGATTAATTACAATTCAATCATCGCTCCCGCACCCTTATGGAAAAAATCACCAATAAGCACCGAGAAGGTTATAATTTTTAGGTAATCATTTTTTTTACGGGTATAGTTTATGATGAATATAGAAACGATAGAAGAACAAATCGCAGAATTGGATAATGCTTCGTTTAACAAACTCCGCGATTGGGTTCTTGAATTCGACCAAATGAAATGGGACAAGCAAATTGAAGCCGATTCAAATGCCGGTAAGTTGGATTTCCTCATTAATGCCGCATTTGATGAGCATCAAGCCGGGAAAACGAGAAAGCTTTGAAACACGAAACGGCTTCCAGCTTTTGGCTATATTATGAAAAGCTTCCGTTGGAAATTCGTCAACTGGCAGACAAGAATTTTCAGCTACTCAAAACCGACCTATCCCATCCCTCTTTACAATTCAAGAAAGTCGGCAAAGTTTGGTCTGCTCGCGTCGGCTTGCATTATCGTGCAGTTGCCACTCCCATTGAGGGCGAGGGCGGTTTCCTTTGGGTTTGGATTGGCACACATACAGAATATGACAAACTGCTTGCCTAACAGGGTAAGGAATGAAAATAAAATAACTTGGACATTTTAACGTTCTGATGGTGGGCTACGTCGCGCACAAAAATCAGTAAAACATTAAAAACCAATGTGTTGCGCGGCTAACCCACCCTACGAAAATACTCCGTTAAAATGATTGTACAAGTTAATAAATTTTCATTCCTAAGCAATCGGAACAAGCTCTTAAAGCTGCTCTCTAGTAATTCTGCTCCAAGATAGGAAATTATGAAACAATCACTGCACTGGTCGCAAATGGAAGAGCGCAGTGTCATCTGGGGAATGCGCTTTCTATTGCGCGTTTATCTGCTGTGTGGCCGCACGGTACTGTACCTATTTTTATACCCAGTGGTCATTTATTACTGGCTGACTAACCGCCCCGCCCGGCAAGCCAGTCAGGCTTATTTGAACAGAGTGGCGATTTTTGCACCGTCATTAAATCTGCACGGCAGTTTATTAGGGAGTTACCGGCACTTCATCAGTTTTGCCAATGCCATTATTGATAAACTGGCCGCCTGGTCGGGAACACTGTCACGAGCGGATGTGCAGTATTATGGCCGGGATGAGCTCATCGCTATAATCCGGCGAGGGCAAGGCGTACTATTGCTGGGCTCACATCTGGGTAATCTTGAAGTGTGCCGTGTCGTTGCCGATTTCGACAAAACCCTCCGCATCAACGTGCTAGTCCACACCAAACATGCCGAAAAATTCAACCGGCTGTTAAATAAAACCAGCGACAACAGCCGGTTAAACCTGATACAGGTCACCGAGATTACCGCCGCTACCGCTGTGTTGTTAAGCGACAAAATCAATGCTGGCGAACTGGTCATTATCACTGCTGACAGGACGCCGGTAGTTGGTCAGCAACGCGTCAGCAAGGTTACTTTTATGGGGGCTGAAGCTTTGTTCCCACAAGGGCCATTCATTCTGGCAGGCTTGTTGAAATGTCCGGTTTATACGGTGTTCTGTCTTAAGCAACAGGGCAAACACGTCATCTATTTCGACCACTTTAGTGATAGGCTCAACTTCCCCAGGAAAACCCGCGAACAAGCTATGCAATCAGCTATCCAACGCTATGCCGAGCGCCTTCAAACCTATTGTTTAAAAGAACCGCTACAATGGTTCAACTTTTTTGATTTTTGGCGCGTTGCGCAGGACGATGAATAACAAACCAACCATCTGCTTCAATGGGCAGCCATTGACCATTGAAGACATCTGCCAGATAGCATCGCAACGCGCGCAGGTAGGGCTTTGCACACAAGCCGATTTTATTACCCGCATCGATAAAGGCGCGTTATTTATCGATACCCTGTTAAAAGAACAGGGTTTTGTGTATGGCGTAACCACGGGGTTTGGCGACTCCTGTACCGTATCGGTGCCATTGCATTTGGTTGAACAACTGCCCAGAAATTTATATACCTTCCACGGTTGCGGTTTGGGCGATTATTTTGATGCCCAGCAAACACGCGCTATCCTGGCTGTACGATTGACCAGTCTGGCACGGGGTTTTTCCGGTGTGCGCTATAAGCTGTTGCAGCACCTGACAACCCTACTGACACAAGACATTCTACCGTTGATTCCGCAAGAAGGTTCGGTAGGTGCCAGTGGTGATCTAACCCCGTTATCTTATCTGGCAGCGGTATTAGCGGGTGAACGGGACGTCATCTACCAAGGTGAGCGGCAAGCAACGCAAGCTGTTTTTTCCAAATTAAACATCGAAGCACTGACATTGAAACCCAAGGAAGGCCTGGCGATTATGAACGGCACAGCCGCCATGACCGGCCTTGCCTGCCTTGCCTACCAACGTGCCGCATACCTGTCGCAATTAACGACACGTATCACCAGCCTGGCATCGGTAGCCTTAAACGGCAACGCCTATCACTTTGATGAAAAGCTGTTTTCGGTCAAACCCCATCCGGGTCAAAACCGGATTGCCGAACGTATCCGCTCCGATTTACAAGTCACCGAAACTGCGCCGCGTAACGATACCCGCTTGCAAGATCGGTATTCGTTACGGTGTGCGCCGCATATTATTGGTGTGTTGGAAGACGCCTTGCCCTGGCTGCGCCAGTTTATCGAAAATGAACTGAACAGCGCCAACGACAACCCCATCATTGATGCCGAAGGTGAACATGTCCTACATGGCGGGCATTTTTACGGTGGCCATATCGCTTTTGCGATGGACAGTCTGAAAACAGCGGTGGCTAATCTGGCTGATTTACTGGATCGGCAGATGGCGCAACTGATGGATTCCAAGTTTAATCATGGCTTACCTGCCAATTTATCCGGTGCCAGTTCTGAACAGGCAATGATTAACCACGGTTTTAAGGCTGTGCAAATTGCCGTTTCCGCCTGGACAGCCGAAGCACTGAAATTGACCCTACCCGCCAGCGTGTTTTCCCGTTCCACCGAATGCCACAATCAGGATAAAGTCAGTATGGGCACGATTGCGGCCAGGGATTGTTTACGCATACTGGAATTGACTGAACAGGTGGGGGCTGCGGTTTTATTTGCAGCGGTGCAAGGTGTGGAGCTGCGCGGTAATGTGGCCGCAGTAAGCCCAGCTTTGCAACAGACGATCAAGTTTGTGCGCTCGTTTAGTACGTTTTTAAATACTGATCGGGCATTGGAACAGGAATTGCGGCAATGCTTGGCCTTGATCCGCACCCAACACTGGCCGCTTTATGATTAAAGGCGTATACCAGGCGGCTGTCGATCTGACTGTTCCTTTCCATGATGTTGATATGATGGAAGT